>NZ_JAWOVM010000009.1:44449-105519 GCF_033339895.1 Vibrio sp. 1751 | reverse complement strand
TCGACGTATTTACGTGTCATCAGAATTTGTGCAACAACAGAAAGTACTGTCATGGTTGCATCCCAGAACGGGAACGCGTCAGGTTCAAGCACCGGTTCAGCCAAGTCAGCACCAAAGAGATTCAAGCTATCAACAGCAATGTTTGCTAGCGCAAAGAAAAATGGGTCGATATAGATCGTTAATAATGCGATACATGCAACGCTAATAGAGGCAGTAGTAATAAGTTTCTGTTTATTTAACCAGCGAACCTCCAGCGTTTCACCTTGTGCGTTTGGACGAGTCCACGCATACCAGCCGTAAATGTTCGCACAGAAGAAAAACAATTGAAGAAGCAATAATCCGTATAACTGAATTTGAAAAAAGATAACGGCAAAAAGCGTGACATTCAGCAAACCGAATAAGTAGTTGATGGTTTTTTCTTGGCTGGCAAACCAAATGCAAAGCAGTCCAAAAACGGTACCGAAAGCTTCGATCCAGCTCATTGCGTAGCCGTCGCCAATCGGAATGTTAACGAGAGTATTATTAATATCGAGTAAGGCAAAGAGGTCCATAACATTTCCTTTATTATTTTGTTTGGAATACGCTTATATTAGAGCGTGATCCCCAACAAAAAGGAGGACATTTGTCCTCCTCTTGATGCACTCGATCATAATTCAGTTCAATGTTTACTTGAAAGCAATAAATGATGCTATTGAACGGTGTTGGAAATAGACGTGCCTATGAGTCCAAGCCTAGATAGCGTTTTTTGAATGCAGAAGCTGATGCAAATAAAGCTGACGCCAAAAGTGTAATAATAAAGCCAATTGCGTACTCAAATGCTTCATTAACCAGTAGCTGATAGCAGCTCACAAAAAAAATCAATACAACTGTAATAACATTAACTCGGTGAAACCAAGGGTGTTTTACAGATAACTTAGCGTAACCTTTTGATAACATTTGACTAATCCGCCAGACAACAATTAATAGTTTTATTTATAATCAACGACGATAGTAAGGCTTTATCGTATAAAGAGAAACGACTTTTTTAATTTTTTAGCTCAACATCACACGTCATTCAGTGAGGTTTGACTTTAACCTCTTGACGCTTTTTCGTTCCACTAGAGTCGGCTCTAATTGTACGACCTGTGCCTCTGTTGATTTTTCATCCAACTTTCGGACAAGAGTCTCAACGGCAGCCTGCCCCAAACGGTACTTAGGCTGATGAATGGTAGTTAGCGATGGCGACATAAATTTCGCGATATGGATGTCATCGTAACCAATAATGGATAGGTCGTCCGGCACTTTAATACCGAGCTCATTTGCGGCGTTAATCACACCCATCGCCATCATATCGTTAGAGACGAAAATCGAGCTGGGTAATGCGCCACGCTGAGCCATTTTTTTGAACGCTTGATACCCACCCTCACATTCGAAGTCAGACTCAATGATCCAATTGGCATTAAATTCCAAGCCAGCTTCGTTCATTGCTCGCTTATAACCTTCGTATCGCATTTGCGCTTGGTGTTTAATCAAAGGGCCAGTGATGCACCCAATTTCGGTATGGCCGCAATCAATTAAGTATTTCGCCGCTAAGTAACCGCCACGAAGTGAGTTGTCTTGGATTTTATCGCTTGTAAATAGCATCGGCCCCCAGTCCATTACCACAACTGGGATATCTGGGTAACGCTCAAATACATCGATACGCTCTCCTTCTAGCGACGAGCACATCAAGATCAAACCATCGACACGCTTTTGCAATAGCGTATTAATGGATTGACGCATACGTTCGTTATCACCCTCGGTGTTACATAAAATGAGGCTGTAGCCTTTTTGGTAGCAGCTGCGTTCGACGCCTTTTACGACTTCGCCAAAGAATGGGTTGGTTGAGGTTGTCACGAGCATACCAATGGTTTTGGTACGATTGACTTTGAGGCTACGCGCCAACGCAGAGGGCGCGTAGTAGTTAAGCTCTTTTGCGGCATTGTTAACGCGTTCAGAGATCTCTTCGCTCACAAAACGCGTCTTGTTAATAACATGGCTCACTGTTGAAGTGGAAACCCCTGCCAGTTTTGCGATGTCTTTCATCGTCGCCATGTTACTACTCCTATTTTAATGAGGCGTTGTGCGCCTTATTGTTCAGCGAGAAACGCGTCCACCTCTTCGCGGGTTGGAATCGACGTTTGCGCGCCAAAGCGGGTCACAGAAATTGCAGCCGCCGCATGTGCAAACTTAATCGCTGATTCTAAAGGTAAACCTTCTAGGAGACCAGTGACGAATGCCCCATTAAATGTATCGCCCGCTGCGGTAGTATCCGTCGCTTCAACGCGGAAACCCGAGATGATTTCGCCTCGACCGTTTTGGCTTAGCCAAACGCCTTTTGCACCGAGTGTGATCATGACAATTTCTATACCTTTACCATGTAGCACATTCGCCGCTTCTTGCGCGCTTTCGTTGTCTGTTACAGTAATACCTGTCAGAACTTCAGCTTCCGTTTCATTTGGCGTAATCACGTCAATGTAAGACAGTAATTCATCTGACAATTCACGAGCTGGCGCTGGGTTCAGAATGACATTGGTTTTGGCATCTTTCGCTACACGCGCAGCTTTCTCAATGCCGCACATCGGCGTTTCCAATTGCATTAGCAAGTAATCTGCTTGGCGAATACGCTCTAAATCTGGCTCAATCGCTTCTGCTGTCAGTTTGGCGTTCGCTTCAGCTGAAATGCAAATGCTGTTCTCCCCACTGTCCGACACTTGAATCATCGCGATACCTGTCGGGCAATTTGGCTGCATCTTCACACCAGTGATATCGATGCCGTCCATTTTGAAGTTTTCGCGAATGTTAATGCCGAATGAGTCGTCGCCCACACAAGCGATAAAACCGATGTCTGCATTTAATCGCGCCGCCGCGACGGCTTGGTTGGCACCTTTGCCACCTGGGATAACTTGATAGTTGCGACCATGCAGCGTCTCGCCTGGGCGAGGGAAAGAAGGCACTTGAAGAACATGGTCAGCGTTTACACTACCTAACACCACTAACTTATTCATACGGTTATCCTCGGTTCTGAATGAACCCTTTTTAAAAACTGTTTAGGAAAATACATTAGATGACTTTAACTTCTCTTCCTGATAAAGGAGTCTCGACAAAAAGCCAAAGGCATCTATACCCCACACTTTGCAGTATTTTGGGTAAGTTTGCCCTCACCTCCTAAACGACAGATATAAACGGAGGAGAGAGCAAAAATTAGGATGATTTATTGGAACTAAAAACTTACTTAGTGACTACTTTTAGTGGTACCGGGATGTACTCTTCTACTTCTTCACCTTTCAAAACTTTGTCAGCCGTTTCAACACCTAAAGCACCGATAAGGTCTGGTTGCTGAGCAATAGTTGCCGCTAGTTTGCCACGGTTAACTGCTGCAATGCCGTCTTCCGTACCATCAAAACCAACGATAACGACATCTTTGCCAGAAGCTTGAACTGCGCGAAGTGCACCTAGCGCCATTTCATCATTCTGTGCAAATACCGCTTGTACATCCGGGTTAGCCGCTAGCAGGTTTTCCATTACGTTTAGACCTTTCGTGCGGTCAAAGTCAGCTGGTTGGCTAGCAAGAAGATCCATATCGCTGCCCTTCACGGCATTCATAAAGCCTTCACCGCGCTCACGCGCTGCCGATGTGCCCGCAATACCTTCAAGTTGAATGACTTTTGCTTTTTCGCCGACTTTTTCCATGATGTAGTGGCCTGCCATTTCACCACCAATTACGTTGTCCGAAGCGATGTGACTCACAACTTCACCACGGCTTGCACCACGGTCTAATGTCAACACAGGGATCTTAGAACGGTTCGCCATACGAATTGCATTAGACACTGCATCAGAATCCGTTGGGTTGATAAGAATTGCTTTTACGCCGCGAATACTTAAATCCTCGATGTTCGACAGTTCTTTACTCGGGTCATTTTGCGAGTCCAGTACAATTAAGTCGTACCCCAATTCTTTCGCTTTTGCTTCCGCACCGTCTTTCATCGTTACGAAGAACGGGTTGTTTAGCGTCGAAACCACAATCGCCATGGTATCTTGAGCTTGCGCCGCTACCGATACGGTTGAAGAAAGAAGTGCAGCAGAGATAAGAGTTGCAAGTTTTTTCATCGTTCTAGTCCTTTGTGTAGGGTGAGCCAGTACACGTCCCCTGACTCGGTTTGTATTCACTGTTTTATATATACAGATTGTTATGAATTACTTGTTTTTGTTGTCTACCAATACCGCCAGCAAGATAACCACTGCTTTTGCAATCATTTGGTAGTAGGAAGAAACATCAAGTAGGTTAAGTGCATTGTTCAAGAAACCGATGATCAGCGCACCAATCAAGGTACCCATGATACGGCCTTTACCGCCCATCAAGCTGGTACCGCCAAGAACAACCGCTGCGATAGCGTCTAGCTCGTAGCCCATACCTGCTGTTGGCTGCGCCGAAGAAAGACGAGACGTTACGATAATACCTGCAAGCGCTGCTAGCATACCGCAGATGGCGTAGACACCAATCTTCACTCGGTCTACATTGATACCTGATAGGCGAGTCGCAGACTCGTTGCCGCCTAGTGCGTAAACATAGCGACCAAAGCGCGTGTGGTTAAGTAAATACCAAGCCGCTGCGAACACAACCACCATTAACCAAACAGGAACCGGAATGCCTAGCGCGTAGCCAGTACCAAACCATGCAAACGCATCTGCGGTGTCAGTAAAGCCTGTCGAGATTGGACGACCTTCGGTGTACACCATGGTCACACCACGTAGTAACGTCATGGTAACCAGCGTAGCGATAAATGCCTGCACCTTACCCTTCGCAATAATGATACCGCTGATCGCACCTAACGCTGCACCTGCGACTAAAGCAGTGGGAACCGCCACCAGCACCGGAACCTCAAGCGCAATCATGCTTGCCGCAAAGGCACCACACAACGCCAATACCGAACCAACACTTAAGTCGATACCTGCGGTTAAAATAACTAATGTCATACCCACTGCGATAATGGCATTCACGGAGGTTTGACGAAGAATGTTGAGAATGTTGTCGACCGTAAAGAAGTTCGGGTTCAAAAATGACACAACAACGATCAGAAAGATCAGAGCTATCAGTGATTTTTGTTCAATCAGCCACTCTTTTGTGAACAACTTCTTGTTGCTCGTTTCGGTTGGTTTGCTCATGGTATTCGTACTCATGCTGCTTCCTCATTGATCTCTTTGCCTACGGCACAGGCGAGTAATTTTTCTTGATCGGCGTCTTTCGCATCAAATTCGCCAGTGATACGACCTTCATGCATCACTAAAATACGGTCGCTCATGCCGAGCACTTCAGGCATCTCGGAAGAAACCAAGATGATGCTCATGCCTTCGGCCTTAAACTTGTTGATGAGCTGATAAATCTCTTTTTTTGCTCCGACATCAACACCACGTGTCGGCTCATCCAGAATCAGAACTTTAGGTTTCGTCATTAACCCTTTCGCTATCGCAACTTTTTGCTGGTTACCACCAGATAAGTTGCCGATGATTTGATCTCGCGTTGGGGTTTTAATGTTGAATAACTTAATAAAATCTTCCACAGCAATCACTTCGTCGCTGTGTTGAATCTGGAAGCCTTTGGTCAGCTGGTTTAGCGAACAAAGTGACATGTTCTCCTTAACCGAAAGACCTAAAACCAAACCATCGCCTTTGCGATCTTCAGAGATGTAAGCGATACCATTTGCCAAGCCATCTTGCGGGCTAACCGGGTTAATAGTTTTGTTATCAAGATTGATAACACCATGCTCACTAGGTAATGCGCCGTAAATGACTTTCATGAGTTCAGTGCGGCCTGCGCCCATCAAGCCAGAAATTCCAAGAATCTCACCACGCTTGAGAGTAAAGCTCACATCCTGAACGCCAGACCCAGTCAAACCAATGACTTCAAGACAAGTTTCGCCATGTTGGACATCAATACGTGGATATTGCTCTTCTAATTTTCGGCCAACCATCATTTCAATTAGGCCATCTTCATCAGTGTCGGACACCTTGCACTCACCGATAAACTTACCATCACGAAGCACTGTAATATCATCACAGATTTCAAAGATTTCTTTAAGACGATGCGAAATGTATACGATGCCGCATCCTTGCTCGCGGAGCTCATTAATCACTTTAAACAGTGATTCCGTTTCGGTATCGGTCAGTGCGTCCGTTGGCTCATCCATAATGATGACTTTCGACTCAAACGAAAGTGCCTTTGCAATTTCCACCATTTGTTGTTCACCAAGGCTTAAATCGCCAAGCAATGTTTTTGATGAATGCTTTACATTGAGACGTTTTAAAAGCTTGTCAGCTTCGTCATACATTTTGCCCCACTGGATACGCCCTAAGGAGCCGGTGAACTCTCGTCCCAAGTAAATATTTTCGGCAATCGTCAGTTCAGGAATCAGGTTCAGCTCTTGGTGAATAATGCTAATACCAGCTTCCTGTGAATCGCGTGGACCTTTAAAGGCCGCCGGCTGACCTTGATATTGAATGCTCCCCGCATCCATGTGGTAAATGCCTGTCAACACCTTCATTAACGTTGACTTGCCTGCTCCATTTTCACCCATAAGCGCCATAACACGGCCTGGATAAACATTCAGGCTTGCTTTGTCGAGTGCTTTTACGCCCGGAAACGCCTTCTCAATTTCGCTTAGTTGTAGAATGGCTTGAGTCATAATCTGTCCTCAATATCTCTGGCTTAAAAAACCACGCCCGCTTGGAAAATAACGTTCGCATATGGCGAGCATTCGCCGGTTCTTACGATAGCGCGACTTTGGGCCGTGCGTGCTTTAAACGCTTCATGTGACACGTAGCTCACCTCAATAGATTTGCCCGTCTCTTCACTCTCTTTGCTCAGTTCGTTGAGCAACGCTTCATGCAAAACTGGGCTTGCATCAGAGAACTCTTCCGCAATGGTGACCCCTTCGATTTGGGACTCAGATAGAATTACGCGAACAGTATCAAGAAAACTTGGTACCCCATGCGTTAGCGCCAAATCGATTCGCTGAACATGCTCTGGGATTGGTAGACCAGCATCACATATCGTGATCTCGTCGGTGTGGCCTAGCGTCGCCACCAAGTAAGAAATATCTGAGTTAATTAGGGTACTTTTTTTCATCTCATCGACCTTTCGGTTACACGTTCATACAACCATGAGCGCCTGTCTTAAAGTGTTTTCGTTATTAACAGAAAACTCATCGAAACGTTTCGATGAAATAATAATTCGTCATCGCAATTTGACCAGTGTGAGATCGATAAGGTGTGAGAATGATCTGTAATTCAATTGTCATTGAATAGGAAAAGTGCACTTGAGTCACACTTTACCATCGAAACGTTTCGATGATGGTATTTCCCTGTCATTACGGTTAGGTTTTATACAGGGAGGAAGGAAAAGAGACGTCCAACTACTGAGAAAACCTCTAGTTAATAAGCTCGAAACCTTTCACGTCATCACAATTCTTAGATAGCTGCCTGATTTTGGAGAACGCTCACCTTACAATCTGGTTACAATTTGCCAAAACACATCATCCGTTCAGTACCTTACCTGGTACGCGACGTTTGTAGGGACACAAACGGAAACTAAGAACCATAATGAAGTTAAGCAATAGAGTCATTTTGCTTGTCGCGCCAGTGATCTTATTAAGCGCGTTAGTATCTAGCTATATTATTTATAGCATTCAAAAAGTGACGCTCATCAAGCGGGAAGACAGCTATATTCAGTTGCAGATGGAAAAGCTGGCCGGGCAGTTTCGACAAGCGAATATTTTTCTTAATAGCTATGCCTATACGCTCAGTAGAAGTGATGTATTACAAGACTATTTGGTTAATCATAACAACCCCTATCGTGAGCGAGTCTTGTTTAATCGATTAGACGAGACCGCTGAAGTATTAAGCCATGGTTACAAAGGCGATGCGAGCATGGCGATCCTCGACGGCAAACAAAACCTTCTCTACTACACAGAAAATAAATATTACGAATCATCGGGCGTGGTCGACCCAAAGGTATTAGAGTACATATCACGAAGTTTCAATGAGAGAGAGGCTTTCAGTCACACTGGCTTTATTTATAACTCCAGTGGACAAAGCATTCTTCTTCAATATGAGGTCGTCGACAAAAGAACGGGGACTCACCCTTTGAGCTTTGACTCGAAAAATGTGTTTTTTGTGGTAGTTTCCGTATCACTTGAAGCCTTTAACGAGATTAAGCATGACATCGAGTTTGACACGCACAGCGTGATTACTTTCGCCGACAAACCCATTTATCTTGATATTCCTCTCGCTCAAACCATTGAGCTGCTGCCGCACTTTTATGCCGTGCTTTCTCCTGCCGAATATTTAATGTGGAATAAAGTCGATAAAGTGTGGCTAGAACTTGCTTTCTCCTTTGGCGTAGCGGCGTTTTTCACTATCACATTAATCATTTTGGTGTTGTACCGCTATGTGTTGCGCCCTGTTTCTCGCCTTGATAAGCAGCTGAACGAACTTGAATCTAATCAACGTGACAATATTGAAAAGCTAGAAACAAACGATGAAATAGGACGCCTCTCTGCACGCTTTTTTGATATGTATGAGGAACTTAATGTCATCTATAAAAAGACAAAACGCCTAGCTGAAACGGATCACCTGACGCAACTCGCCAATCGCCATCGTTTTCATGAGCTTGCAACTCGTGAACTTATCTCCCCTTCGCAGTTTCTGTGGGTTGTTTACGTCGATCTTGATAACTTTAAATACGTGAATGATAAATACGGGCATGAATTGGGAGATAACTTATTAAAAGTGTTCTCATCACACATCAAGGATGCTTGTCAAAAGTTCTCGCACGATTACAACAGCCCCTGCTTTGCCGCCAGGTTATCTGGTGACGAATTTGCAATTTTGCTGAGCTCAAATCAAGAGGTAAAACGCTTGCCTGATTTGCTTGCATCAGAGTTACTAAAACCGATTAGTAATCTCAGTTCATCTTGGAGTAATTCATTTCCCGTTACGGCAAGCGTAGGTATTGCACAATATCCTCAAGACGGTACTGACATCGCGAAGTTACTCTCCAGTGCCGATGCGGCTATGTATCAAGCAAAACGGGCAGGGAAAAATCAATACGCCTATTATTCAGCCGCTCTCAATATTGAGTCTCAAAGACGAAGTCAACTTGAACGTGCGCTCCGAAAAAGCAATGTAGAGGAAGAATTTCACCTTGTTTTTCAACCCTATATGAACAATCGAAACAACGAAATTGAGGGGTTAGAAGTCTTGTTGCGTTGGGAAGCCGAAGGTATCGGCCCTATCCCTCCAAAGGAGTTTATTCCAATTGCAGAGCAAGCCGGATTATTTGATAAAATTGACCGCTGGGTTTTCGCCAATGCAACGGCGGAATACCATCAATTAAGGAATATTTTCGGTAAGGATATTGTTCTTTCGGTCAATCTTTCATCAGCAGAGCTAAACTCGATAGAAATGGCAAACTACATCCATGAACAAGCGACACTGCACAGTGTTAAACCAGAATGTATTGAAATAGAAATAACCGAAACCTTTGCCGCAGAACAACAAGGCACGGCTCTACTTGATGAGCTATCAAAACGTGGCTACCGTCTTGCAATTGATGACTTTGGTTCTGGTTACACATCGTTAACTCAGCTCGTTCAGTATCCGGTTCAAAAAATCAAATTTGATCGAGAGTTCCTCGTTACATTGATGAAGACCAACAACGGCCATGTGATCAAACCTATTATTGAGCTATGCCATGCCCAGAATAAAACGGTTACAGCAGAAGGTATTGAACACAATATGATGCATGAATGGCTATCGGCATACCGCTGCGACTATATGCAAGGCTATTTATTTGGCAAACCAATGACTAAAGAACAATTGAGCTTGTGGTGGCAATCGGCAAATGACGACAGTCGATTTGATGCGTCCATGGTCAGCTCAATTAGGGTTTCAAGAACATAAGTTAAGGGGAGACGTACAGCAGTCACAACTGTGGCGGCTGTATTTAGCTGTATATGAGCTTCATTGATAGATGCTCAGCTTTTGTTCCCCCATACCTATATTTATGACTTTAGTTGAGTAAATCACTATTTATTCGTTTTTAAACCAGCACTTCCTTGAAATCCAAACCGGTCAAATTCAGCGCTTTGACGCTATCGTACAAGCCACCTTTTTTGTCCGTGCAAAACGTTCTGAGCCCAGCACCTTTTACTCTGAACAAGTCAGATTCATTAACGGCTTCTCTATTCAAAACGAGTTTCTTAAACGGTCTAGCACGACTTAGCTTACCATGACGAAGATTATACTCGGTAGCAGAGGTATCAATGGCATCAATTTGAGTGACAATGTTTAATGCTCGCCAAGGCTTTCCTTGTAGATTTAATGGTAAAAATTCGACATTCTCGCTCAACACATCGAGCTTATCCGCAATAGAAGCGGATACAGCAAGAGTAAAAGATCCCCATGCTGCAATATCAGGCCTGGGTAATGGCTTTTCACCCTTAACGTCTAACCATTCAATATCAATACTTTTCCAACTGGCTTTAACAGACTCTCCATAGAGTTGGATCGGTTTGCTTGCCGTTACTTGAAGAGACATTTCCAATGGCGACTCTTGCAACATTGCAAAATCATTAACATTGGGAGTGACAATAAACACTTTATTAAATGCTGTCATAACCGTCCTTAAATAATTTTGAGCGCTTTTCTTAATGAGACGAGCGCTTTCACACCAAACCAAACCAAACATAATAGATAGAGTTTACTTTCATGTTCAAAAATTTAATGAATTAATATCTGGTGTTCTTATCTTTTAATTTCGAAGTTTTATTATTTATATATTTTAATCCACACGATAGAATTATTTTTCAATTTTTACTATGTACCCTTCCTTATGTAATCGAATAAATTAGAGAATAAACAATAGCACGCATCACTTCACTTTTGTCGAGCTCATCACTCTCACTTAAACGACACATTCACAAGTTCAATTTTTGAACGACTTAGACTTAGCTTTGTCAATCGTGAATTAAAAACAACCGATTCACCGCTGTTTTACTGCCTTTTCTTACCACCCTGTTGTTTATTCATACATTATAAATGCACTTATACACATAACGATTCGGCGTTACGATTTGTTACGAGTTAAATCACAAACTTTTGAGGTATTGGATAAAGCGTAGAAAAAGAAAACACATTGAAATAAAAAGAGTTTCTAAAGTACGAAAAATAAAACGCCGTTTTTATAAATTGGCAACTTCACAAATATCCTTAAACACAGTTTTATTAATTACATATATCAGATATTATTTACGCCGAAGTTTATAGAAACCATCGTTAAACTTCATATTTTATATAAGTTTCAAACAGTTAGTTTTTAACTCGAGAAATTATCGTCAACCCAATATCAAGCACCTAAGCGTGCAATAAGAAACATTGGGAATAGAATTATATTGATGTGCATGTTGTTTTAACGAGTGCATGAAGCAATCGGTAAATTTGTAACACCATAGAGTTTTATTTAGCCAAGATGAAAAAGTTAATTATATTATTTACATGTGCGCTGTTGTCTGTCTCACCTTTTGCTTTTGCAAAACAATCAGATAACGAACCCAGGGATCATTTACGACCAAAGCAAGTTGAACATGTGTTTAAACAAGCCAAGCTAGATGGCATAGTAGACTTTAAGTTGTTCAGTGACGCTTACATCGCTTATCAGAAGACACCCGATAGAAAGAAGTCGGTACTAACGATCATCGACTATAGTAAACCATCAACTGAAAAGCGTTTTTATGTGGTTGATTTAGATAAAAAGAAGCTAATTTACAATACGTATGTTTCTCACGGCGTGAACAGCGGAAAGAAAACAGCGACACAGTTTTCAAATGTCGTGAACTCGCGAAAAACATCATTGGGCACTTTTTTGACTGATACCACTTACTACGGCTCAAATGGCTATTCACTTCGATTAGATGGGCTAAGCTCTGGATTAAACGACAAAGCTCGCGAGCGTTACATTGTCGTGCACGGTGCCGATTACGCAAACCCTTCCTTCATCAAGAAGAATGGATACCTCGGACGCAGTTGGGGTTGCCCTGCTTTGCCAGAGAAGTTGTCTCGCGAGATCATTGACACCATAAAAGGCGGCAGCGTTATTTACGCAAGCGCATAATATCGATGCGACGAATATGGGGAAGAAAAAGAAGATTCTATTTCTTCCCCAGTAATAATCCTGTTAGCTTAATCGTCCTTGTGCAACGACTCTCTTTCCATTTTCGCTTACTCGAAAGCGAAAAATTATTGTGTTATTCGCTGATATACCTAAGTGCGATCAGAAAACTCTGTTCATCCCCCTTCCATCTCGTTAGTATACGCTGAGTTGATCAGACACTGGCTTTCATCGTTATCATAGTGCCACTAAGATTCCTTAATCATGGTGGGTAACTGTGGCTTTATATATGTTTAGGGTTACTTCTTGCGTTATCTACACCGTATATTATTGATGCTTTCTTTGTCCCTGCTCTCAGGGCTCATCACAGCTTCATATGCGCATGAGTGGCACCACACCAAACATTACACTTCCGAGCGCCTACTTAAACTCTCTCAACAAGACGATTTTGAGCTAGCACACACTGATTTTCATGCCTCAGCTTCTCTGAGCTCTTGGGGTTCAGAAAGTTACTACCTACATATAAAGCGCGAGTTGTTCGGGCTTGTCTCCTGTCGCCGAACATCAGCTACTGATGGCGTTTTATCATCAGATTTTACTCCTGATTATTTTTTACTTATTGCTTTCTCTTCTCCACCACTACTGGAGTTGGCAAAACAAGCATCTCGCTTACCTCTAGACAGTTATGGCGGACTCATGAGTCAACGCTCTCTTTATCGCCTCTCAGGAAGAAAGGAAGCGAACTTAATGTACGTCTTTACTCATGGTCGCAACGCCTTCTCTGTTGTTTAACTTTTTATGACATACAGAGAACACGAAAATGTAACGATAAGAGCCAATATGCTCATTGTTACTAGAACCAATTTGAGGTCCATATAATGACAAGAATCGCTACAACCATCGCACTAGCATTACTATTTTCAGCGGGCTCAACCTTTGCAAACACAGAAACTAAGCCAGAAGAAATGAGTAACGACACTCTGTTAGAGTGTGCCAACGTTTCTAACGCACGTATTGCAGTTCCGGAACACAGAGCGATGTTCAGACACTACTTAATGTCTGAGAGAGACTACAGCTTTGACCAGCTATCGTCTGCCGAACTCGAATTTAAAGCAGCAGATAAGAATGAGTCTGAAGTAGAGAACATCTACAAGTCTCAGTGCAAAGAAGTTGGCGAATACCTATATAGCATTGGCTATTAAATTCGAAACCCTAACGACACTCAAAAAGAAAGGCGCAATGTATGCGCCTTTCTTTTTACTGACAAAAGCCTGTCGATTAGATGTCTAATCTGCATACAAGCTTAAAAGTGCAAATCAAGTAAACTTACTGAGAAAACTCAGACACATCCTTGGGTTTACAGAACGCTCGACGTGCTTTAACAAACAAGAAACTAAGCACTCCAATCACAAGAGTAATTATTGGGGCCGCCATTAATAGCATTGTGATTGCTTTGCTCATATTTTCCGGTAGCAAAGGAAGTAATGAACCGAAACCGCATAATATCAGCGTCCATAAAATCGCACTCAGCCACGCAAAGTAATGGAATTTACTAATACGTTTCACTCGCAACCCCATCATTAATGGCAATAGGGAACGAACAACCGGAATAAACCGCGCGCACAAAAGCGCAATCAATCCATGTTTACTGAGTAATACGTCGACTTGTTCCAAACGCTTTTGAGGAACCGCACTCACCCAGCCTTGGACCTTAGGTAAGCGATTTAGCCACTTGCCTTGTAAATAAGCCGCCCAACTTCCCAACCCCGCACTAACAGCTATCACCAACATGATCATAATTGGGTCAAGGACGCCAACCGCCGCCAGCGTACCGGATAATACGACGACACTGTCGCATGGGAAAGGTGCAGCAGGAATAAAACCACTTTCCAAAAAGATAATCACAGCAACAACAAAATAAACCAAACCTGCACTGCCTGGCGCCATTAACGCCGTGAAATCTTGATGCCAAAAAGCACTCAAGACCTGAATGATCAAATCAAACATAAACCGCTCCTAAGCATAATTAACCAAAAGTTGCAAAAACATGGAATGTGTTAGCGAGCATGTATAAAGCGGTATATGAAATTCGATTCTTTTCTCACTCCGATTCTGTATTTAAAGTGAGTAAAAATACTTTCAATACAACAACCTAAAGCCTCATTGCCGATGCGTTTTAGCCGCTTCATCGAGTAAATTGCCGAACGATGCGCCCACCATGCTACATCAAGCATTTCAAACCATTCGGGTTCTACATCGTCGTTCGAGCTCATTTCCTTAGCATGGCTAACCCTCAATCTATTCCGGCTGTTTAAGCTCGGATAGTCTTGTTGTACTGGAGAGATAGGATGTTCTGAAAAGTGCTTCGACTTAGCGTCAACAGCAATATTCTGGTTATGAAAGGAAAGAAAATTTGGGTGTGAGTGCGCAAGGCTCATGCTCGGAGCCAACAAGCAGAAAAGTAGTCCGAGTAAAGCAATCAGAGTCGTACGCACAAAGGTAACCAGAACCAAAATGATAAGTTCTTTTAACCCTGTGCGTAACTATTGGCAATTAGTATTCTTAATCGTTAAGAATACTAATTATTTTTCACCGTAAGGGTAGCTTTCAAACATCTTCGCGATTTCTTCTTGGATGAGAGATTCTCTTTTCTCAGAGCTCATTGACTCAGACAGTTTACGACTTGAAACGCCTTTCCAAACGACTTGATTAGCCTTTGCATCAACCAGTTCAACCACCAACTTCCCATACTTACGTTCTTTATATCTTTCTGGGCTTGAAGTGATCACACCAAAGCTATTCCAGCCATAGCCAAAGCTCACCGACGATCCTGAAGAAACAAGCTCGGATTCTTCTACGATATCATGATGTACGTAAAGGTCACCGCCACTATTTACCTTAATTAAACCCTTACCCTCAAGCTGTTCAGCAAGCCCTTGCTCAATACGTCGACCATCAATACTGGTAGGAGCTTCCGCCTGAGCACCGAAGTCAAACGTTCTGTAAGCTGAAAAGTCGGCTTGTTTATCCACATCGGTTGTAACGGTAGTACAAGCAGATACCAGCATCACCACCAGCCCTAATATCAAACCTCTCATCATGTTAAATCTCCTTTGGTTAAGCTGACTGTTTCAGCAGAATTACCCTGTGTTATACATACGCATCAACAGTAAAAAGTAATCATTTCAATATTTAGTCTTGACCATGAAACGTGACTGTTCAATAAACGAGATTAACCTTTACACAGAAAATCTTGAATATCATCAACATCTAAACACCTAAGAATTCGGTGTTTACGACCTAATTGGAAGCCTCTAAGCTTAGTAGCGAAATCGCGAGTGCCACAAAAAACCAGAGACAATGAACACTTTAACATCAGTCCGCTACTTTTTTAGGCAACTGACAAACATTTGATGAGAAAAGACTTTTCTTTTTCGTCCAGTGTGGCATATTAACTGAGTCCTATCGATGCGCGGGCATCGTATAATGGCTATTACCTCAGCCTTCCAAGCTGATGATGCGGGTTCGATTCCCGCTGCCCGCTCCAATCTCTTTATCCCAATTTACTCATAAAAATCCGATGGCGGAGCGAACAAACGGCGGCAGCGTTGTTTCCATGATAAGTTTGGTCGAGTTACGTCATAAAACATGTCTTTCCATTCTGCAAACGTCACACGGATGGGATTAAAGCTGTTTACAGGTTTAGAAACCCCATACCGAACCGTTTCCACCTCTGGTTCAAACGTTCCGAACATTCGATCCCAAATAATTAATACACCCGCATAATTTTTGTCGATGTACTGACGGTTCACACCATGATGAACGCGATGATGAGACGGCGTGTTAAATACCCACTCTAGTGGCCCGAGCGAACGAATTGATTGGGTGTGAACAAAAAACTGTAAGCCCAGATTAAACAACACAACGAAGACAACCCATTTTGGCTCAAAACCAATAATCACCAAGGGCAACCAAAAAATCCACATCCCCGCTAGCGGATACATTAAACTTTGACGAAAGGCGGTACTGAAGTTCATTCTTTCCGAACTGTGATGAACAACGTGCGCGGCCCACATCCAACGAATACGATGGCTAGCCCGATGAAACCAGTAATAGAAAAAATCTTGCAGGACAACAAGTAAAAGAAAAGCTGAGACGCTCATTTCGATATCAAACAAACGCCAATCGAACCACCACAAATACAACTGAGCAATCAGTAAACCCGTGAGTATGTCTGTCGCTTGGTGTAAGCCCGCAAGAACAAAATTACACGCTACTTCAGGGAAGTAATACGTCGCGCTTTCAGGCAAGCGTCCCCTTCTTTGTCCGAACCAATATTCGGCAAGCATGCAGAAAAAGAAAACTGGAGCCAGAATCATCAGAAGTAATTCTGGGCGGTCCATCAACTGCGTCCAATCCATTGTGTTTCTACCATTTTGCATAGTGATCTTCAGTAAGACCCATAACTTCTTCTAACTGATGTTTGATGCCATTTCCATCGATAAGATAGCCAGAGAAATAACCGATATACTGACGAAAGTTACTTTTGAGAAGCCAAAAATTTTTCTTCTCTGAGCGTCGATTCAAAGGCGTGAACTGTAAGTTAACTCGTTTATCTTCAGACGTAATATGCCACTTTTGCCCTTCATCACTTCGTGAAAACTGAAACTGCACAGGTTGCAAAAAGTGACGCTGACCATTAATCCACAATACATTTTCGCAATAGCCAGTTTCATTAACGCCAGCTGCCAAGTTCAACCCCAGACGCCTGTCATCCTCAAAGCAATTGATACTCGCCCAGCGCCAACTTGTTTCTCGCCGCATGTACCCAGCGGAAAAATCGTAACCAGCAGCCACCTCTGAAAGATCTTGCTCTTTTCCTAATATGAACAAGTTACCGTCTACTGCTAACGCATTGTGCTTCTGAGTATATGTCCAACCCGCATAACCTGTTGGCGTACACAACATTAATGGCAAACTCATGTTTTCTGGACGTAAATAGAGATCCGCATTGACTGACTCTGTCACAAAGTGGACGTGCCAAATACCATCCTTAATAGAAAACTGAACTCTTTTGTTAGCAAGATGGGCAAGACTGCACCAACTGGAAGGCTGAGTTTGATAACCTATATTAAAAGGTTTCAACCATTGTTGCTCAATCAACTTATTCTTTTTAATATCAAACAGGTAGCAAAAGCCGGATGCTAAATACCGTATATCAGCAATCGCTACTCCAATGACGTAATCAGGTGTGACCAAATTGACGAACTGAAACTGCTTATAATCGCGGTAACGGCGCCACTTAGACACTGGCTTATCCATCTCATCGAGGTAAGTAAATTTATCTAGCTGTAACGATGTTGGAATTCCATCAAGGTGGCCAAACGCTGGTAGACCATTCTGCTGAATAAACGAGTTCAGAACCTTAAGCTCATCCATATAGTTGTCTTTTCACAAGTTATCACACACAAACTTTAACATGACGTTAACATAAACAATTTGCGTAACTGCACAACAACATCGACTAAAGTGATTTCTGCTTGTTATATGTGAAACTGATCACTCAACCACCCGCTTACTTAGCTCGCCCTACCTATCTCAACCAACACTGCCTGGGTTAGAAGCTGCACATTCTCATCCGCAGGAAAGACCACTACAACCATTGAATCTTGGTCAAAATCACTATTTAATGGAAATACATTCATATAAACTGATTGCTTATTCACATCAAGGAAGAAATCTATGTCATACATACACGATACTATTGTTGCGTTGCAACACAGTAGCCCTGCGCAAAAAGAATTTTACCAAGCGGTAGAAGAAGTATTAACTTCTCTCGCGCCGGTAATAGAAGGCAATAATAAATATAAGGAACAAGCGATTATCCAGAGGATCGTCGAGCCAGAACGTCAAATCATGTTTCGAGTTCCTTGGGTTGATGATGCTGGAAATGTACAAGTAAACAAAGGTTATCGAGTTGAATTCAACTCTGCTTTGGGGCCGTACAAAGGAGGATTGAGATTCCATCACTCAGTCAATGCGAGCATCATAAAATTTCTCGGCTTTGAGCAAATCTTTAAAAACGCACTGACTGGCCTTCCTATCGGTGGCGGCAAAGGCGGTTCAAACTTCGATCCTAAAGGAAAATCCGACGGCGAGATCATGCGATTTTGCCAATCATTTATGAACGAGTTGTACCGTCATATCGGTCCTGCCACCGATGTTCCCGCAGGCGATATCGGCGTCGGGGCGCGCGAAATTGGCTATATGTTTGGTCAATACAAACGATTGACGGGGCGCTACGAAGGTGTGCTTACAGGCAAGAGTCTGCTTTGGGGGGGCTCACTCGCCAGAAAAGAAGCGACAGGATATGGCGCCGTCTATTTTGCAGAATGCATGCTCAACGACCGCAACGATTCATTGAAAGGGAAAACTTGCCTCGTTTCTGGTGCTGGCAACGTGGCTATCTACGCCATTGAAAAACTGTACCATATGGGAGCAACGCCGGTTACATGCAGCGACTCTCGAGGTACGATCTATCATGAGCACGGTATTGATCTTAAGCTCCTCAAACAACTGAAAGAAGTGAAAAGAGCAAGCTTAGAAGAATATTTAGAAACTTACCCTGAAGCAGAATACACACCAGAGGGCGACTATCCTAATGAAGGGCATGCTGTTTGGCGATATCAGGCTGATGCTGCCTTCCCTTGTGCGACTCAAAATGAATTAACGTCAGACGACGCACTGGCTCTTATCGAAAACGGATGTATTTTGATTAGTGAAGGGGCGAACATGCCAACCACCCGTGATGCTGCCAATATTATCGTGGACTCAGACATAGCTTATGGGCCTGCCAAAGCAGCCAATGCAGGCGGTGTTGCAACCAGTCAACTTGAAATGGCGCAAAACGCCAGCATGCAAAACTGGACGTTTGAACAAGTGGATAGTCAGTTGCAAACCATCATGAAAAATATTTTCATCAATGCAAACGAAACCAGTAAAGAGTTTGGCCAACCTGGAAATTTAGTTTTAGGCGCCAACATTGCAGGCTTTAGAAAAGTCGCTGATGCAATGATTGAGCAAGGTGTCGTCTAGATGAACGAGCCAGCAGGATGACTGCTGGCTTAATATAACTCTGTAATAGGCCGCGCTTTCGATAAAGAGCTTCACTTAATTCACAATAAGCGTTGTCACTTCTGTTTTAACGGAGTTGGCGATAAAGCAATTCTCATGGGCCATGTGGTGCAGTTTTTCTAATTGAGATGGTGTCGGTTGTTTTTCACCTGAAAATGTTATCTCAGGGTTTAACGTCACCTTTGATACCCACTCTTTTCCGTTTTCGCCTTTTTCAAGCTCCCCCACCGCTTCATCTAAGTAACTGTCCACAACATAACGTCGCTTTGCTGCAATAGACAGGAAAACGAGCATATGACAACTAGAAAGTGCCGCGACAAACGCTTCTTCTGGATCAACATTTTCTTCTACGGATAGTGGTAATGGTACTACGTGGGGAGATGGAGATGCTGGGACTTGCAACCCTCCATCAAATTGCCAAATGTGTGCCCTACTATACTTATTATCACTAAACTCTTCGCCAGCTTTACGATGCCATTTGATTAAAGCGGAATGCTTACTCATTCTAACTCCCTGATTTTCCGACGACGAATCAACACTATCCGTCCTTGCCACAGTAAACCACAACAAAATGAGTTAAGGAAAGCATCGCACTCACAGGGACTATAAAATCTGTTGAGGATCGGCATTGTTCTTCTGGATATCATCCAAAAGTCTATGAGACTGATGGATGTTGACCTGTAACCGATTGATCAGCATCTGCAACTGCTCAATCTCGGGACTTTGGTTGGCTTTAAGTCGAGTTTCCAGGGCCTCCGTTTGGCTCGCCAAAATAGGTAAACTTAGGTTCAGTGCCATCCCTTTCGTTTTGTGCAACGTCAGCTCTAATGAAGCAAAATCTTCAGCCATAAAGTATTCAATAAGTTCATCAACAGAAGTCTCAAAATCGACAATAATGCTTTTTAGCAACTCGTCGAGCGCTTCTGGCTCATCTCGTAAAGAAGTAAACATGCCTGAACGGGAGAGTTCTTCCTCTGTTAACCTTAAGTTCTCGATTGGCTTACGTTGCAATTGAAGCACATTGCTGTCACTCGTTAGTGGCGGATTCCGTTTCGGTTCGAGTCTGGCTGCAAACTGTTTGAGAGCGTCTGAAAAGCTCTCATGCTGTAGCGGTTTTGTAAGCACATGGTCTGCTCCTGCTTCAATAAAGCTATCGTGAGCTTCACGAAATACGTCTGCCGTGTACGCAAAGAGTAATGTCTTGATACCTAACTCTTGTCGGATAACGCGTGTCGCCTCAACACCATTCATCTCGGGCATGTGGTTGTCCATCAAGATCAGGTCGTACTCGTTCTCTTTCACCTTTTTAACCGCGATTAATCCATTTTCTGCAACATCCACTTCATGCCCAAGCTTTTCGCAAAACCCTTTTGCCACAATGGCATTCACACGGTTATCATCAGCAAGTAGTATCTTTAAATGGTGTGATTTTGCGCGAGGTTTCGGTGCTTCTTGCTGCTTTTTCGGAGCAGATTCTACCCAAGGAATCGGCAACTCAACGATAAATTGACTTCCAACGCCTTCTATACTCTTCAGAGTAATATGGCCACCCATCAAATCGGTTAGTTTTTTGACGATGGCTAACCCAAGCCCTGTTCCGCCGAACCTTCGAGTCGTTGATGAGTCTGCTTGCTCAAACGAGTTAAAAATATGCTCGTGCTTGTCTGGCGCAATACCAATACCGGTGTCGCTCACGCGCATGACCAACAACTGATTCGATTCATCTAACTCGGTTCTAACCAGCACATGCCCTTCATTGGTAAACTTCACCGCGTTACCGGCGAGATTAAATAAGATCTGTCGTAAACGCGCACAATCCCCAGTAAATTCAGTATATTCAGAAACCTCGTTTTCCAAGATTAGCTCGATATTTTTTTCATCAACAAGTGGTTTTATTGCGCTACACACCGGAGAAAGCACTTGATCGAGCTTAAACTTAGCTTGCTCAAATTCCAGTTTGTTTTCTTCAACTTTAGAAAAATCCAAAATATCGTTGAGGATAGTCATCAGATGCTGGCCAGAGTCAAGAATAACCCTAATGTGCTCTTTCGTCGTCGGCTCTTTGGTCTCTTCTGCAATCATTTGAGAAAGCCCTAGTACGCCATTCATCGGCGTTCTTAGTTCGTGACTCATTGCAGCAAGAAAATTTGATTTCGCTTTTGCCGCTCGCTCGGCTTTGTTTCTCGCCTCTTCAATTTCAAGATTCAACTGTTTTAAGTTATGCATTCGGTGATGTGACTGATAAACAAACGCGCTAACTAGAAACATCACCGCGATAAATACAAACAACCACGTAAAACGCGCCTCACTTTGAGCAATATTGAGTAACCGATGCTCTGAGCTTTCGACAAACTCAATATAAGTGTGATCAAGCAGTTCATTCGTCAGCAATTCAATTCTTTTATCACTCGTTTGAAGCCGTTTAAGGAAGTTCGCTTCTTTTTCACTCTCAACTTCAGTTTGTGTTAGAAGCAACTGGTTGAGAAATTCAAAATAACGACTGCTACCCAATGATTGACCGCTCTCGATAGAAACCTCTTGCTGATATAAATTGAACAACATGAGTAATGCATACCGATTTTCTACCTGAACACCAATTAACATATCAAGCTTCAACGTTGTTTGAAGCACTCGCTCCTTAAACTGTTCAAGCGTATCCCTAACTTTTATACGATTGGGTGTCACGGGAAACCAAACTGATGCCTTTGATGACTCCAACAGTGCCTGTGCTGCGATTTCTATCTCTACTAAAGATGTTGTTAACTCATAGTTTTTTCTATCTTCAACGGCATATCGGTTCACGATAACATCACGCTTTTCAATCAATTCATGTCCGATATTCATTAGCTCTGCATGAAATTCTTGAGCGTTTTTTGAGTTCATATACGACATATACGCCAGTGTGCAGCACGCCAGTATCCCAATAAAAAAGCACAAATTGATCAGTTTGAATTTATTCATTTTCCAACACCTCTAAAATTATGGGTCTAGGTGCTGTCAACGACTGCAAGAATGCTTCAATGTCCGCGACATTCTCATCGTTCATCGTTATACCGAGCTGGGTTTTAGCCATGATTTGTATCGCGTCGGATAACTTATCGACTTGCCCATTATGAAAATAAGGACTCGTTAGCGCGACATTGCGTAAACTGGCTACTCTAAAATAGAATCGCTCTTCATCTTCTATCGTAACGAGTTGCCTGCCCGAGTCCTCTACTACTGGCTTATCCTTGAAATAGGCGAACCTTTGGATCATCGCTCCGCCGATATTTTTGCCCTGATGACACTGCACACAACCTGAAGTCTGAAATGTTTTCCAACCTCTGATTTGCTGTTCACTCAGTACATGCGTGTAACCCAATAAGTAAGCATCGAATGGTGCGCCAGGCGTCTGCAGCCCTTCAACAAACTCCACAATAGCGGACTTGATATTATGAACGTTAATCGGCAATTCATCGTCACGACTAAATAGCGCTTGATAATGTTCACTCTCTTTTACATATTGCTCTATTGTTTGCCAGTTTGAGTCCATTTCCATTGGATTATGGATTGGACCATCAATCTGAGCCATCAAGGTGTTTTCCGTTCCATCCCATAAAAAACGATAATTTAACGCCGCATTAAACACTGTTATAGAATTTCTAATTCCATCACCTTTCACCCCCGTAGAGACTGGTGTATTTTCAGCGCCATTGGTTTGCAGATTGTGGCATGTCGCACAGCTGACATTACCATTTGACGATAATTGAGGATCGCGGAAGAGATGCCAGCCAATTCTCGCTAGCTTAATATCCACATTAGGATCACCCTGTATGGGCTGAACTAGGGAGATATCACCTAACATCTTCGCGTTTCTTGCGGTTGTTGTTTGGCTCAAAATGAGTGTTACAACAGCTAGTGCGATTGCGCTGAATTGCCTCATCAACTACATACCTTAAACTTGTCATTGATATGAATTTAGTTGCATTTTGGCGTTTTTTCCACCGACAGGAAGTTGAAAAAACGAGTTAAGTATTGCTTTGTTTAAGGCTTTGGTTGAAGAGGGAGTAATAAGGCGAATATGAAGAAACCTATCGCCTTATGAGTAGCTAACGTATTGAAATCTGAATTTAGTGTAGAAAAGCCAAAAACCGTTGAAACCAAGTCACCTCTCCATAGGAGATCAGATCGAAAATAGTAAAGAAAACGGCACAGATAACGGCCAACTTAATCAAACGCTGAACAATAAACATAAACATCACAATTACCAATAATTTGCTTTAGTTTACTATCTCACACAGCGTTTATATATAAAAATGTAGTCTCCTAATTAGCCTCGGGAACTTATTCATTAGAACCTATACTCAAACATCTCTAAGTTATTTGGATATACTTGAATTAGGATTTCAAAAAGTCCCTGTGACTACACAAGGAGGACTGCATGAAACGACTATGGATATGGTTCTTACCTTTACTCTTGATGGCCAGTCAAGCACTGGCGAATACCGTTTGGATTGTTCCTGTCAAAGGCGCTATAGGGCCTGCTACTAGCGACTATTTATCTCGTGAAATAGAAGAAGCTCAACTAAACGGTGTCAGTTTAGTGATCTTACAGATGGACACACCAGGCGGCTTAGATAGCGCAATGCGAGATATTATTCACGCGATTACCACCTCCTCCACTCCAATTGCAACTTGGGTCGGCCCATCTGGTTCTAGAGCTGCCAGTGCAGGAACATACATCTTGCTCGCTAGTCACGTAGCCGCCATGGCTGAAGCGACAAACCTCGGAGCTGCAACGCCCGTCGCGTTAGGTGGTACGCCTCAACCTCCTTCATCGGATGATGGCAAAGATCAAAACGCGGAAGAAACGCCAGAAGGAACCAACGAAAGCTCAGAGAAAGTTCCCGCTAAAACCGCAATGGAGAAAAAGGTAATTAACGACGCCAAAGCCTACATTAAAGGCTTAGCAAAACTTCATGGACGAAATGCAGAATGGGCAGAGAAAGCAGTAAGCGAAGCGGCGAGCTTAGATGCAACAGAAGCATTAGAATTAAACGTGATCGATTACATAGCCAATTCGCCAGAGGACTTAGTCAAAGCCATAGATGGGCAAACAGTTAAAGTAAACAATCGCACTGTGACATTGTCACTTGAAAATCCAACATGGGTTGAAAGAACGCCAGATTGGCGAGCAGAAATGTTAGCCGTTATCACCAATCCAAACGTTGCCTACATTCTAATGCTCATCGGCATCTACGGTTTACTTCTTGAATTTTACAACCCAGGAATTGGCTTACCCGGTGTGCTAGGTGGGATTTGTCTGCTTCTTGCCATGTACGCACTACAAATGATGCCCGTCAACTACGCAGGTCTTGGTCTGCTGTTACTCGGTATTGCACTAATGATAGCGGAAGCATTCAGCCCGAGCTTTGGTATTTTGGGCTTAGGCGGCGTTGTCGCCTTTGTACTCGGTTCGATATTTCTCATGGACAGTGAGTTACCAGGATTCCAGATCGCCCTTCCTTTGATTTTTGGTATTGCCATATTTTCCGTGGCTCTAATCGTGCTGACCGTCGGCCTGCTGCTCAAAATTCGTCGCCGGCGTGTAACGACGGGTTTAGAGACTTACCCTGGGAAGGTCGCCGTGGTAAGCGATGACTTTATCGATGGCGAAGGACGCGTTCAACTCAACGGTGCGTTATGGCGAGCTAAAGCCAAAGACCATCAACAATTCAAACAAGGTGATCACGTCACCATTGTTAATGTTAAAGGGCTGACCTTAACTGTGATGCCTGATGACCGCCAAAATAAATAGGAGGCGCTTTATGATGCTCTATACCGTTGCGGTGATCGTGGTGCTGCTGTTCGCACTAGCGACCCAAATGTTCAAGGTTTTGAGAGAATACGAACGTGGGGTTGTGTTCTTTCTTGGTCGATTTCAAGAAGTCAAAGGACCTGGTTTGATCATCCTTATCCCATTTATTCAGCAAATGGTGAGGGTTGATTTACGTACTGTCGTTTTGGATGTGCCGACACAAGATTTAATTACCAAAGATAACGTTTCTGTGCGCGTCAACGCGGTCGTTTATTTTCGCGTAGTCGATCCTCAAATGGCGATTAACAATATTGAAAGCTACAGCGATGCCACCAGTCAGTTAGCACAAACCACGCTACGCTCGGTATTGGGTCAGCATGAACTCGATGAATTGCTATCAGAGCGAGAACGCCTCAATAAGGATTTACAATCCATTCTCGATCAACAGACTGATGACTGGGGAATCAAGATTGCTACGGTTGAAGTCAAACATGTTGATTTAAATGACAGCATGGTCAGAGCCCTAGCCCGTCAGGCAGAAGCAGAACGTAACCGTAGGGCGAAGATCATTCACGCTACTGGTGAGTTAGAGGCTTCAAATAAATTAAAAGAAGCAGCGCAAATGCTCAACGAAGCACCGAATGCACTGCAATTACGTTACATGCAGACACTCACTGAAATCACTACAGACAAAACATCCACTATTATTTTTCCAATGCCGATCAATCTTGTCGAAGCTGTCAGTGATATCGCCGAAGCGGTGAAAAAGAATAAAGAGACACAAGATAAGTAAGATTTTGCCCCTAGGAAGTAACGACCACTCACGTTACTTCCTTATTTGGTACTCGCTTTAAGGATGTGCCCATCTTCTTTATCACATTCTTGTTTCATTACTTCTAAGCCCGTTTTAAAGCATGTTCGCCAAGCGGTTTCAACATCGGCATCGTACCCAGAATCACACTGTCGAACCGTTTCTAACAAACTCTCAAGCCAAACATCAAAATCCTGCGGCTCTATACCAATTTCGGCACTTGCATGCTTTTTCCCATACTTTTCCACCATTTTGTGCGCTTCGGTCGAGGTATCTGCCATCATAAAAAACACGATAGACCCTCTAAGCATTCTCACTTGTTGGTGCATGTCTATACCGTCAAACTTCTGTCTAAAGTTGGCGCTTTTCGACCATAAATTTTTGTAGAACAAGTCGAAAAACTCCTGATCTGAAGTACAACGTTCATAGCTATCATTAAAAACTTCAATCACGTTCATGTTGCTTTCCCCTACGCCTCAATATGAGTTTAATTTAATATCAAATAAAAGCTTCCAAATAAGGACTTTTAAGTTTCAAATCGATCAACTCACATCGATTTTCAACAAAAAGTAAAAAGTGATTTAAATAAACACCCTCTTATCAATGAAAAAATATCCATTATCATGAACCCATATTCGAGGTACGCATGGTTGTCGATGCTAGTGCATCCTCATCTGTCATCACATAAAGAGGATATAAACGTGTCCCATCAAATCATTACCGATCTAAATAACCGTTACACTGCAAAAAAATATGATGAAACCAAGCGCGTTTCTCAAGAAGACATGGCGATAATCAAAGAAGCACTGCGTTTGTCGGCGTCTTCTATCAACTCACAACCATGGAAATTCATCGTTATTGAAAGTGATGAAGCGAAGCAACGTTTCCACAATACGTTTGCAAATATGCATCAGTTTAACCAACCACACGCGAAAGCCGCATCACATACGATTCTGTTTGCTTACGATCCTAAATTTACTAAAGAGAAATTTGCGAAGCGTGTGGATGCAGAAGTAACATCTGGCCACTTGCCAGCGGAGATGTACAACAACTTTATGGGTGCTTACGCTTTTGCCGATGCAAATACGGACGAAAATGGCTTCAACGGAAACTGGACAAAAGCACAAGTCTATTTGGCACTAGGCAACCTACTACACACATTGGCACGACTAGGCATTGATTCAACACCGATGGAAGGTGTCGATCCGGCTCTGATTGGAGAAGAGTTTAAAGAAGAGCTCGAGGGCCATATTTGTGAAGTTGCGCTGGCGATTGGCTACCATAAAGATGGGGAAGATTATAATCATGGTCTTCCAAAAGCACGCCTTGCAGTGGATGACGTAATTACGACTCTATAGTCGACCATTGTCTTAGCTTAGCGACTTAACTCATTGTTTAAACTAAAAAGAGCCGCATTAATGTGCGGCTCTTTTTTACTTGGTTCTGCGTCAACTTTACGCAACTTGCTCTGACTTAAAATTACCAAGCAATGCATCGTAAAGCTCATTGTCGCTTAACACACCAACCAGCTTATTATCTTCAACCATAAGCAGAGGCTGATTGCTACGCTGTTTAAGTTCAATCGCTTCTCGCATACTGATTTCTGGGCTAACCTGAACCAGAGAGTTTTCATTAACTTCGTCAAGGTTCGAAGAGTCGCTCTTCCATTGAATCAACGATTTATCTTTATCCGCTAAACTTAACCCCTTGCTCTCTTGTATCACCCAAATATTTTTATCAGGGCAAATCAGAACACGCGTATCTTCGCGAACCAAATCGTCACGCATTAAGGAACGTCCCTTCAGCACATTTAATGGATTAGTGTGAGCAACAAAGTCCGCCACATAGTCGTTTTCTGGAGCAAGAATGATCTGTTCTGGCTTGCCATGTTGAATCAGCTTTCCTGATTCCATAATGGCGATGTTGTTGCCGATTTTAAGCGCCTCATCCAAGTCGTGACTTACAAAAAGAATGGTTTTGTTTAGCTTTTCTTGAAGCAGAATCAATTCATCTTGAAGCTGAGCACGAATCAATGGGTCAAGCGCTGAAAACGGCTCATCCATTAACAAGATATCTGTGTCCATCGCGAACGCTCGCGCTAGGCCAACACGCTGCTGCATACCACCAGAGAGCTCGTGCGGGAATTTCGTTTCCCACTCAGACAAACCGACCATTTCGAGCTGTTCACGCGCTTTTTTACGGCGCTCTGCTTTGCCAAGGCCTTGCATTTCTAGACCAAACGCAACGTTATCTAATACCGTTAACCATGGCATCAATGCAAACTTCTGAAACACCATGGATACGCGGTGAGTACGAAGGTGGCGCAACTTCTGTTCGTCACAGTTAGAGAGCTCAACCATGTCGTCGCCGTCTTTAATTTTCAGAGAGCCACGAGAAATATCGTTCAACCCGTTAACCGTTCGCAGCAAACTTGATTTACCCGAGCCCGAAAGCCCCATCAAGACACAGATCTCACCCTGTTTCACGTTCAGCGAAACATTATCAACCCCAACCACTTGGCCAGTTTCATCAATGATTTCTTGTCGAGACTTCCCTTGATCTAGTAGTGCTAGCGCCTGTGCTTGTTGCTGACCAAAAACGACATCAAGATTTTTAATAGTAATAGCGTCCATGATTATGCCTCCTTCTGGTTTGGTGCTTTACACAAGCGATCAAGAATGATGGCAACGAGTACAATCGCTAAACCAGCTTCAAAACCTTGTGAAATGTTTACCGTATTCAGTGCACGTACGACTGGCTTACCAAGCCCATCAGCACCAACAAGCGCCGCAATGACCACCATAGAAAGAGACAACATAATGCACTGAGTAACGCCAGCCATAATACTTGGCAATGCCGCAGGTAACTCCACCTTAAACAGTAGCTTCATGCGGCTGGCACCAAATGCTTTACCCGCTTCAAGTAGCTCCTCCGGCACTTTAATAATGCCGAGGTACGTCAATCGAATTGGCGCAGCGATAGCGAAAATGATGGTCGAGATTAGACCTGGGACAATACCCAATCCAAACAGAACCAAGGTTGGAATTAGGTAAACGAATGTCGGGATGGTCTGCATTAAATCGAGTATTGGCCGCAACAAGGTGTATAACCAAGGACGGTGCGCCGCCATAATGCCCAACGGCACGCCAATTAATACGGAAATCGTTGTCGCTGCAAACACAAGGACAAAGGTTTCCAGCATTTCTTGCCAGTAACCAAGGTTGAGAATTGCGAGTAAGGCCAACACGATAAATACGACAAGAGGAATGCTGCGATGTAAGAACCAAGCAATTGCCGCCGTCATAATGATTGGCGCTGCAGGTGGCATCCATTTAAAAATGTCCACCACGAAAAGAATGATCGTTTCAAGTGTAATAGAGATTGCATCGAAAAAACCCGATGCATTGATGGTTAACCAATCGACGCCAGTTTCCATCCATTGGCCCAACGGTAGTTTGTTGTCCGTAATAAAATTCAAAATAAAACCTTTGTGTTAATGAAGCGGGCAAAACTGCCCACTTTCTTTTAAAAAAACGAGCTCAAATACTGCTTATTAAGCGTTTGTTTTTAAGTAGTTTGTAATAGCTGTTAGCGCATCTTGGCCATCTACCGTTTTCACGCCCTCTAGCCACGCTTCAATTTGCTCTTGGTTTGCATTCAACCATGCTTGCGCTGCTTTTGATGGCTTCTGTTTCTGGTTAAGAATCGCTTCCATCAGTTCATTTTCCATTTCTAGGTTAAACTCTAGATTTTTCACTAGCTGACCTACATTGGGACACTCAGCGAGGTAATTTTTACGTACGTTTGTGTAGACGTTCGCGCCGCCGTAGTTAGGACCGAAGAAGTCATCACCACCCGCTAGATATTCCATTTCAACGTTACTATTCATTGGGTGCGGCGCCCAACCTAGGTACACAATCCATTGATTGCGGCGTGCGGCACGAGATACTTGAGACACCATGCCAGCTTCACTGGACTCAACTAGGCTGAAATCTTTTAGGCCGAATGCGTTACTATCAATCATTGACTGAATTAAGCGGTTGCCATCGTTTCCTGGTTCAATGCCGTAAATGCGGTCTTTAAATTTGTCGGCATGTTTTACTAGGTCAGCGAAGTTGGTTACGCCTGCGTCATAAACGTATTTTGGAACCGCTAGCGTGTACTTTGCGCCAACGAGGTTCGCGCGTACGGTTTCAACAGTACCTGCATCACGGTATTTCGCGATATCACCTTCCATCGTTGGCATCCAGTTACCTAGGAAAATGTCGATATCGCCATTAGCCATAGAGGAGTAAGTTACAGGCACAGACAGAAGATCGGTCTTCGTTTTGTACCCCAACCCTTTAAGTAACTCTGATGTAACGGCAGTGGTCGCTGTGATGTCAGTCCAACCTACATCTGCGAAACGAACCGTTTCACATTGGTTGGCGTAAGCGCCTGTTGCTAAAGTACTTAGTGCAATTGTTGAGAAGATTTTTGTCATCTTAGACATGTTGAATTCCTTGTAATGATTACTGACTTTTTCATTTTATGAGATCGAATCGAGATCTCTTTTTGGCGGATGCATTCGTTGCATCTCTTGCCAGTCCGGTGCAATCCAAACTGGTACGTTGTTCGACGTTTCTAGGGCGTTATCCAAAATCATATCCGCGGCGCGTTCTGCCACCATAATCGTTGGCGCATTTAAATTACCGTTCGGAATGGTTGGGAAAATAGAAGAGTCCACCACACGCAAGCCTTGAATACCGCGTACTTGGCATCGCTCATTTAAGACGGCTAATGGGTCATTATCTGCGCCCATTTTGCAGGTACAAGATGGATGGTAAGCACTCTCGACGTTTTGCTTCACCCATTCATCAATCTGTTCATCCGTTGTGATGTTCAGACCGGGTTGGATCTCATCCCCACGAAACTCATCCATGGCTGGCTGATTGAGGATCTCGCGAGTAAGGCGAATACAATCACGCCAATCCTGCTTATCTTGTTCAGTGGAAATGTAGTTAAACTCAATCTTCGGCTTATCATTCGGATTCGCAGAGACAACTTCGACCGACCCGCGACTTTCTGGCTTGTTAGGTCCAACGTGCACTTGGAAACCATGACCATCAAAAGCAGCTTGCCCGTCATAGCGCATTGCCGCTGGCAAGAAGTGATATTGAATATTTGGCCACTTTAGTCCTTCACGAGAGCGGATAAACGCACACGATTCAAAGTGGTTAGTAGCCCCTAGGCCTTTGCGAGTTAATATCCACTCAGTGCCAATCAAGCCCTTGCTCACCAAGCCTAATTTGCTGTTGAGCGTGATAGGTTGTTTACAGTGATATTGGAAGTACACTTCTAAGTGATCTTGCAGGTTTTTACCTACTCCCTCCAACGAGTGTTTCACCTCAATGCCCGCTTTTTCTAATACTGCCTTAGGGCCAATGCCTGAAAGCTGCAACAGCTGAACGGAGCCAACCGAACCCGCACTCGAAATCACTTCATTATTCGCAAAACATTGCTGAATTGAACCTGACTTTTCAAATTCAACGCCTACCGCTTTCTTGCCTTCTGAATCAGTTTCTTCTAATAAAACTCGATGAACCGTCACCCTCTTCATTAGGGTGAAGTTTTTGCGTTTTTTAGCACGGCTTAAGTATGCATTAGAGGTTGAAGCGCGTACGCCTTTGTCGACGGTCATATGCATTGGGCCAAAGCCCTCTTGTTGATAACCGTTGTAATCTTTTGTTTCTGGGTAGCCCGCTTCTTTGCCTGCATCAATAAAAGCTTGGTACAGCGGGTTGAGCTTCATATCGTTGCCGTTACATGTGCCGACTGGACCGTGATCGCCCCGATATTCATCAGCACCACCAATCCAAGACTCTGCTTTACGGAAATAAGGCAAACACGACTGATAGTTCCAGCCTTTCGCGCCTTCCTCTTCCCACTGGTCAAAGTCACAAGCGTGTCCGCGAACGTAAACCATGCCGTTGATAGATGAGCTACCGCCCAGAACTTTTCCTCGAGGACAATGAAGTTGGCGACCATCCAACCCTTGCTCTTCAACCGTCTCAAACTGCCACGCGTATTTTTCAGTGTTCATCGGGTAAGAAAGCGCTGTTGGCATTTGGATAAAAATACTTTTATCCGACCCACCCGCTTCGAGTAATAGGACCGAATTTTGACCACTTTCACTTAAGCGATCCGCTAACACACAGCCGGCCGAACCCGCACCGACGATGATGTAATCGTAGTGTTGTTGCATTTTTATTCTCCTAGGAGTTAATACTAATCACCGTAGATAAGTGAACGAAATTAGCGTAGGAAAAATGCTTGAGAACAAGGCGGAAATTTTGATAAGTAGTTAACCTACAATCAAAATTGACAACGTAGTTATCGAGCATTTTAACAAGCTAAAGTGGTCAGTTATCTACTATGAGTAGTATCATTTGTAAGGGCTTTCGAAGTCGCTTAGCTGAACCAGAACACTCTTCGTTTGCGTGTAATGTTTAAGGGTTTCGACTCCGTTTTCACGGCCAACACCTGATTGCTTGTAGCCGCCAACTGGCATTTCCGCAGGTGAGTCACCCCATGTGTTCACCCAACAAATACCCGCTTGAATTTGGTGGATCACACGGTGCGCACGAGATAGGTTTTGGGTAAATACACCTGCCGCTAAGCCATAATCGGTGCCATTTGCACGCGCAATCACTTCCGACTCATCGCGGAATTTCAGAACTGACATTACCGGGCCAAAGATTTCTTGTTGAACGTGGCTCATGTCATCATCGCAATCGACAAATACGGTTGGAGCAACAAAGTTACCATTAGCTAGGCCATTGTCTGTTACTTTGTAGCCGCCAGTCAGTAACGTCGCGCCACTCGCTTTCGCGGCTTCAATCGCTCCTAGAACTTTCGATTCATGATCTTTAGAGATTAGCGCGCCAATTTGCGTGTTCTCATCAAGCGGATCGCCGACGACTAACAGCTCGGTTCGGGCTTTAAGTTGTGCGATAAAGTCGTCATAAATACCTTCATGGACAAATACGCGTGTACCGTGCGTACAAACTTCACCTTGGGTGTAGAAGTTCGCCACCATGGCCGCAGAAACGGCATCGTTTAACTTCGCATCATCAAAAATAATCAGTGGAGACTTACCACCCAGCTCCATCGTTACTTGTTTTAGTGTCTTAGCGCTGTCACTCATGACGACTTTACCGGTGCCTGACTCACCCGTGAATGACACTTTTGCGATATCAGGATGCGCCGTTAGCATCTGTCCTACTCGGTAATCCCCTTGCACGACATTAAATACGCCATCTGGCATGCCCGCTTCTGAATAAATTTCGGCGAGCTTAAGCGCCGTTAATGGTGTTTCTTCTGATGGCTTGAAGATCATTGCGTTGCCCGCAGCCAGTGCTGGCGCCGATTTCCACATCGCAATTTGAATTGGATAATTCCAAGCGCCAATACCCGCGCAAATGCCCAATGGCTCACGACGTGTATAGAAAAACTGATCGTCGCTGAGTGGCTGCTGTTCACCTTGTAGACTTGGAGCAAGGCCAGCGTAGTACTCAAGAACATCGGCACCTGTTGTTATATCAACTGCGATAGCTTCTTGAATGGGCTTACCAGTATCTGCCACTTCCAATGCAGCCAGCTCGTCATTACGCTCACGTAAAATGGCAACGGCTTTGTGTAAAATACGGCTGCGCTCAATCGCAGTCATCGCCGACCATGCAGCAAAACCTTTTTTTGCCGATTCAATCGCTGCTTGAAGATCGTCTTGGTTCGCTTGTTTAATATTGGCCAATGGCTCACCATTCGCCGGATTGTAAGTGGTGAAGTGTTCATCTGAACACCCGTCGTACATCGCACCATTGATATAGTGTGCTTTCATTTCCATTTTGAAGACCTGTAACTTTTATATTTTTTCAGAATAAAACGTAAGTTGTTTTTCGAGATAATCGTTGATGATGATTCTCGCTCTTTCTGCATCAATGCCTTGCGGGTTGAGCGTTCCGCGCAGCCAAATTCCATCAATAAGTGATGCAATACCATGAGCAACCAATTCAGCCTGCTCTGCATTTAATAATGCTTTGAGTTCTTTTCTTAGGTGGGACAATAGACGTCGTTCGTTGACACGCTGCAAACGCTTGAGCTGCTCGTCATGCATTGAGTACGACCAAAACGCCAGCCAAGTCTTAGCAACTTGGTTTTCTGCCTGATAGCCGACAAAGTTACCATCAATGATGGCGTTAATTCTTTGGTGATGAGCATCACTTGGCAGCTCACGTAACTTCTGTGTGATAGTGGACGAAAGCTGACGCAAGATTTCGCGCATCGTTTCCTCCAGCAATCCGTGCTTACCACCGAAATAGTGGTTGATAATCCCCGTTGATACACCGGCTTCTTTGCTGATTAACGAAATACTCGCCGCGTGTAAACCGACTCTATCAATCACTGACATTGTCGCTTTCACAAGCTGCGGTTTTCTGATTTCAGGCATCCCCACCTTTGGCATTTTGCGTCCCTGTTATTTTTAATTGAACGGTTAGTTAAATATAAAATGCCTGAAAATTAATTCGAACTCAAATTATTTTTAAAGAAAAATGTTAGTAAAAAAGGATGAAAAGTTGAGGGTGTACGAAAAATCGCTCGGCAAGAACTTGTCGGGATAACTAGATTTCAGTTTAAGAACAAACAAACAAGGCAAACAAAATCAAATAGTTAACCATTAATCTATTTTTAAAACGATGATGAACGAGTTGATTTTTGAACAACAAAAATCTGTGCCACAAAAAATTTATATCGACCACTAATCATTTCACCTGTACACGGTTTATTTGTACAAAGAATAGACACACTAGTTTGTTATAGTTTTGTAGACACAAGTGGCATTCGCACTTTGAAGGTGAAGGAGGCAAAAAGAGAGGTTATATTGAACGCCATGAATATGCGATTCGATATCCTTAAGCAATTTTTAAGTAATATCGCCAAGTGACTTTAAGATGTTAGATTCAGCGTTTTATATTCGAAGCAAGGATCTCAAAGTCACTTGGCTATCAAAGTAAATGGGAGGGATAAGTTCAGATTCATCGTGCGATGAGCCTGAACTTTTGATTTCTGTTACGCTAGCGAGCGACCTTTCACGCAGTTGCGTCCGTTCGCTTTCGCTTGATAAAGCAATTTATCGGCCTGATCGCAAAGTGATTTAAAACTCATCTCATTATCTTCAGTGGTAACGACTCCAAAACTACAGGTCACTCTCACTTCTTCTTTCTGTTCCGTAACAAAGCCATGTAGGGATAAAGCGCTACGTAAACGTTCTGCAGTAATAAGGGCGTTTTTATGGTCTGTATTGGGCATAACAACAACAAACTCTTCACCACCAAAGCGAGCAACAATGTCGTTTTCACGTACAGTTTCCTCCAACACTTTGGCAACGCCCGTTAGTACGGTATCTCCAAACACATGCCCATAGGTATCATTTACCTGCTTGAAATAATCCACATCGATTAACGCTAAAGTTACTGGTCCCGATTGTGGTTTATTTGGCACCATTTTCTGTTTATCGAGTTTGCTATCTACCCATTTATTTAAAGCTAGATAACCGTACTTAACTTGCTCGACTTGCTCAAAAACAAAGTGTTGTATTTTTTCTTGCTTAGATTGAGGTACCGGTTTCTCTTTTCGCTCACGCCTCACTTCTACTGGCTTAGTGAACCAGTCCTCTAAAAAACGGCGATTGAACAACCCTGTCAATGTGTCTGTCTTTGCGAGGCGACGCATTCTCAAACGCGAGCGATTGACGACGAGAAATACTACCGCCATCAAAAATAGAACACCGATGAGCGCAAGTAGCGCTTCACCCAATAAGTAAAAAGTACGACGGTTATTTTCTAGCTCCATACGCTGCAAAACATTGTTCCAGTTGAGATCTTCGTTCTCATATTCAAGTCGTTCCAACTCAAATAACGTCTGCTGGCGCTCAAGATTTTCAACTTCTCTTTGATTGCTAAATTGGATAAATTTATCGTGATAGTTACCGTAAGTTTCGAATGCTAGTTTAAAGTCATTGCTTCCCGCATAGGCCATAGCGGCGACTTTTAGTAGCTCCATTTGCTGTTGCTTGACGTATCGACTCTCTATAATCTCCGGCAGCATTGGCGCGATCATCGCTAAAAGTATTTCAAATTGCTGCTGCTCTAACATATATTCGGCTTGTAACAACTTAAATGTTGCCAAATACGCGCTAGACGTTTCTCTGTACTGTAAATTCTCCGCCAGCTTCAAGTGATTAACCATCTTCTTTTCTTGTTTCGTCTCGCGATATAAAGCTGCAAGTTCAAGGTTAACTCGAAATCTAAAGCGTCCATCACCGATAATTTGAGCCAGCTTTAACGCTCGCTGATATGACGCTATCGCCTCTTCGTATTGGAACTGTGCTTTATGAAGTTTCGCTATCGTCAAAACGCTCAACAACTCATTGAACGACATACGCCTATCCCTAAAATAGCGATATGCTTGTTCCAAAAGCGCCTCAGATCGGTCGTAACCCTGAATTTTGACAAGTACGTCACCTAGCTCTAGTGCTGCACGTTCGACCAGCCCGTGAACACCTGAAGATTCAGCCGCATCCATGGACGACATAAGTGCAGCATAGGATTTTTTAAACTCACCTTGCTCATCGTAATAGCGTCCTTTTAGCAACAGGATTTCTGATTCAAGTTGCTTATCACCATTCTCACGCGATGTTTCCAACAAGCTATCCAACGCAGAAAGCGCGGTATCGATATCGCTCTTTCCAACCATAGTTCGCATCTGAATCAACTTAAACAGGAGATACTCATGGCTCTGTGGACGTACAAGCTCCAATCCTTTTTGAACGACACTCTGACTCTCTTCTACGCGCCCTAGCAGCTCTAAAACCGTGGCCTTGGCAAGCCAGTAACGCACCAACAGCGCTGTTGGTTGGTTTTGTAGTAAAGACTCTTCTTCTAACGCTTCAATCAAAGCTAAAGAACTCTGAGGTAATGCGTAAATTTGATTTTCGATGCCTTCTAACGACTGTAAAAACTTACCTTCCTGTTCCACCTTTTCTGTGGAGGCCTGAACAGAAAAACACAGACACCCCAATAATAGCGGCATCGTCCTAAGCGAATGAAATAGTGACATTATTGCTCTTCCCTAATGGGTAGTTACTTCAGTGTAATTGAGAATTCTGATTATTTATTATTAAGACAACTGAAGGTTATTCAGTCAGCCTCATATTCCCATGTATTTTGCGCTGAATAATAAATCACCATCTTTAGATGCCGAAATAGTTTTCGGTTACAATATGACCAATAAGAATGTTTTTTACACACCAAGAATAACGATCTCGTTAGTGAGACAAAAGATCGTCTTAGTTGTGAGTTAATACATTTACATGACAAGCAATATAGAACTAACCATTCACATTAGAAATAGAATCAATTTTTATACCGTTCGATGAGATAGCAGTCGACCATGCATCCAATACATTTTTCAGATAGAAGCAATAAAAGAAAGGAGAAAGTGGAAGGAAGCGGACAATCAAACTCGCTCCCCTTTTTTATGTTGCAGAGGGGGTTACATTCGCATTCCGCCATCGACTTCGAACACTCGTCCGGTCACGAATTCGTTGGTTAACACGTATTTTATGGTCGATGAAATTTCATCCGCCAAACCTAAACGTCCAACCGGAATCATTCCGATTAAACGTTCCATCGCTTCAGGTTTTATTTGGTCTGTCATGGCAGTTTTGATGACACCCGGAGCAATCGCCACTGAGCGAATTCCGAAACGCCCTAACTCTTTCGCCCACACCGTTGCCATGGTGGCTACCGCCGCTTTAGATGCTGAATAGTTGGTTTGACCAATATTCCCGGCACGCGCAACGCTGGATATGTTGATCAGAACCCCTTTGCTATCGGTGTTCAGCATTACCTTGCTCGCTTCACGGCCACACAGGAAAGTGCCTGTTACATTCACATCTAGAACAGACTGAAATTGTTCCAGCGACATCGTGTTAACCTGACCATCTTTGACTTTAATGAACATACCATCACGCATAATACCTGCGTTATTGATAACGCCATTGAGCTGCTTGAAATCTGCCTCAATTTGCTCAAAAGCAGTGCACACCTGCTGTTCGTCAGTCACGTTCGTCACATAAAAACGAGCGGTAACGCCGAGAGATTCACATTCCGCTTTCGTTTCAGCCAGTTGCTCTGAATTGAGGTCGATAAGCGCAAGATGAACGCCATTTTCCGCCAGTGACAGTGCCATTTGTTTACCCAGCCCCTGCCCTGCCCCCGTGATCGCAATGACCTTATTTGCTAACTCCATAAGCGCTCCTTAGGCCTGATTTTGCTTTTGGTAGAACTCAAACAAGCTTGAAAAATCTTTTTGCCCGTTGCCCTGACCGTTGTGAAAATTAAACAGATTACGAGCCAAGCTGCCCATTGGCGTTGATGTTTGACTGGCAACCGCCGCTTCCATCGCAAGACCCAGATCTTTAGCCATTAACTGGCTCATAAAGCCGCCTTGATAACCATTGCTTGCAGGCGTATTTTCCATCACACCTGGACAAGGGTTATAAAGCTCTAGCGCCCAGTTACGCCCTGAACTTTGCAACATGATGTCGGAAAGCACTTTGGGATCGAGTCCGTTTTCCATCCCTAAATTTAGTGCTTCACAGGTGCCGCTCATCAAAATGCCCAACATCATGTTATTGCAGATCTTCGCGACCTGACCAGCTCCAACATCGCCCGCATGGAAGATGTTTTTACCCATGTGGCTAAGCACCGCTTTGGCTTGAACAAAGTTCTCTTGCGAGCCGCCAACAATGAAAGTTAACGTACCTGCTGCTGCGCCCGCAACGCCACCAGATACTGGTGCATCAACAAAACTGATACCAAGTTGCGATGCTTTTTCGCCAACCAAACGAGCAGTCACCGGATCGATGGTGGAAGAATCAATCAGCAAGGTACCTGATTCGACGCTATCTAAGATGCCATCTTGACCAAGATAAACGCTTTGAACGTGTTGGCTCGCTGGCAGCATAGTGACAACCACGTCAACACCTTGTACTGCCTGCTGAACGGAATCGGCACTTGAAGCGCCCAATGCGGTCAACTCCTTAACTGCGCTTGGGTTCAAATCAAATACTTCGACATTCAAGCCCGCTTTGAGTAGATTCTTAGCCATAGGCGCACCCATGTTACCAAGGCCAATAAATGCAATTTTGTCCATATCGTATTTCTTCCTTGTACTAAAGTGCCGCTATAGCTACCGACGATGCGGTCAGTGGGTATTCTGCTGAGTCAATTGGCGAGAAGAAGCGCTCCAAAACTTGTGGCGTTACGTCAGAAACCGTGCGATGTTGCCAAGTCGGTTGATTGGTTTTATCAATAATCAGCGCACGAACCCCTTCTCTAAAATCACCTTCTAAGCCACAACGTAGTGTTAGGTTAAACTCCATATCAAAACACGCTTTCAAAGAGAGATTTTGATACTGCGTTAACTGCTGATAAGTGATACTGAGCGACAACGGACTGCCATAGTTCAGTGACTTCTGCGCATTGACGAACCACTTGTTATCAACGTTAGCACGGCTGATTGCATCAACAATTGACGCTAAGTCACCCGAACATAACTGCTCAATCAATTCCGCATAGGGCATCAACATCCCTTCGGTTGGCTCGTCCACGTGTACCGAACGCAGCGTAGTGGCGATTTTTTCGTTGATGTTCGCTTCACCTTTCCAACTTACCGATGCAAGCAGATCCAGCAGCACTTGCTTGTTTTCTGGCTGTGCAATCCATTGGCTTAACCCCAACGCTTTCATATCTGTTGCGTTAATTTGGCAAGCAGTCAAACTTAAGAACAGTGCCAAATGTTTTGGCAACTGGTTCAGGAAGTACGTCGCGCCTACATCTGGGTAAAGGCCAATTTTAATCTCTGGCATTGCAAAGCGTGTGGTGGTTTCTGCTACGCGATGGCTGGCACCCATAAACAGGCCAACTCCCCCGCCCATCAAATAACCATGTCCCCACGCGATGATCGGTTTTGGATAAGTATGAATAAGATGGTCACAGCGATATTCGAGGTCAAAGAAGGTTTCCATCGCTGAAAACGCAGAATCAAAGTCTTGTTCTTTGTTTTCAAGTGCACGGTAGATCGCTTGAATATCACCACCAGCACAAAACGCTTTTTCACCTTGAGCATGCAAGAATACCGCGATGACGCTGTCGTCCGTTTGCCATTCATTAAGCTGTTTGTACAACTTCTCAATCATCACGTAACTCAACGCGTTGAGAGCTGCTGGGTTATCAAGCTCTAGCACACCAATAACAGAGCCATCAGCGCACTCAAGTTTTGAAACATTTACTGTACCTGTCATTTGGCCTCCGCTAGCTGTTTGTCCATTGTGGCTTGCGCTTTTGCAAGAACGCATTCACACCCTCAGTCTGATCGTGTGTATTGAACAGCTGTAAAAACAGTTCACGCTCTAAAACCAATCCAGCTGCGTGAGTTTGGCTGCGTCGACCTTGAATGAGCGTTTTGCACGCAGACACAGATTTCGGTGATTGACCTGCAACACGCTGTGCTAGCTCCATAGCCGCTTCGAGTGCTTGACCTTTCGCCACCACCTCTTCGACTAACCCAATTTTTTCCGCTCGCTCGGCCGTCACACGCTCGCCACACAGGATCATACGCTTCGCCCAACCTTCACCTACCAACGCGGTCAGGTTTTGCGTCCCGCCCGCACACGGCAACAAGCCTACCGATGCTTCAGGAAGTGCCATTTGTACTTGTTCTTCTGCGATGCGAATGTCACACGCCATCGCCACTTCCAAACCGCCGCCCATCGCGTAACCATTAATTGCTGCGATGGAAACACCATCGAACGCAGACAGCGCTTCAAAGGCTTCACCAAATGCGAACGCCATATCTGCTGCTTGCGATTTATCGCCGGATGCAAAGTTGTTGAGATCCGCTCCAGCAGAAAAGAATTTCTCGCCTTCGCCTGTTAATACCAACGCATAAATGGAGCGATCATTACTGAGTTCAATCGCCAACTCTTTTAGCTGATTCAAAGATTCAAGCGTCCAGGTGTTTGCTGGCGGGTTACTAATCGTGAGCTTGGCAATGTGCGCTTCACGCTCTAGTTTGATTTGTGCCGTCATAATCTTTCAGTCCTTTTTAATTTCTTTAGGTAAGGCTGTGTCTCGCTGACTAAAGCAGCTCAACGCCTTCCGTTAGTAATCGTCTTGCGACGATCAGACGCATGATTTCGTTGGTACCTTCAAGGATTTGGTGAACACGAACGTCTCGGAAATGTCGCTCGACTGGATATTCTTTGATGTAGCCATAGCCACCGTGAATTTGCAGCGCCTGATCGCAGACTTTAAAGCCCACATCAGTAGCAAAGCGTTTTGCCATGGCACAGTACGCACTTTTTTCTGCGTGCTGGGCATCGAGTTTAGCGGCAGCGAGTCGCACCATTTGACGCGCAGCGACCAGCTCAGTCGCCATATCAGCAAGCTTGAACTGCAACGCTTGAAATTGCGCCAGTGAACGGCCGAACTGTTTGCGTTCGTTCATGTATTGCTTGGCTTCGTTCAGTGCTTGTTGCGCAGTACCGACGGAACAAGTAGCGATATTGATTCGACCACCATCAAGGCCAAGCATGGCGAACTTAAAGCCTTCTCCCTCTTCACCCAACAGGTAGTCAGCCGGAATGCGGACATTTTCGAAGGTAATCATGCGAGTTGGCTGGCAGTTCCAACCCATTTTGGCTTCTTTTTTACCGTAGCTAATGCCTTCGCAATCAGCAGGAACAACGAATGCAGAAACGCCACCCGCTCCTTCACCACACGAACGCGCCATCACGACGAGAACATCTGTATCACCCGCACCCGAGATAAACACTTTTGCGCCATTGAGGACAAACTCATCGCCATCACGCACTGCGCTAGTCGTTAGAGAAGCGGCGTCAGAGCCGGCATTAGGTTCGGTTAAACAGTAGGAAGCGAGCTTTTCACCCGAAATTAGATCCGCGCTAAATTGCTGCGCCACTTCGGCTTTGGCAAAGCTGGTGATCATCCACGTCGCCATGTTGTGAATGGTCATAAACGCAGTAGTCGCGGTACAACCCATAGCCAACTGCTCGAAAATGATCGCCGCATCCAAACGAGATAACCCCAAGCCACCATGCTCTGGCGGCGTATAGATGCTCAGAAAACCAAGTTCACCTGCTTGACGCAGTACGTCTTTAGGGAAATGATGGTTTTCATCCCACTCGGCCGCATGAGGCGCTAACATTTGGTCTGCAAACTGCTTTGCTACTTCGGCAAACGCGAGTTGATCTTCGTTTAATTCAAAATCCATCTTGAAGTCCTAAGGTCTAATTCGTTGCATTTGTATCCGAGCCAAGCCCACTTAAACGGTGGCGCTTGGCTAGAGGTGTCGCTAATCCAGTAATTAGCTAAGTTGAATGGTCATGTTTGGACCGCTTGGAATGTCATCTTCAAACCAACGCGCGGTGACAGTTTTCGTCTCGGTGTAGAAGCGAACCGCTTGTTTACCGTAAGCATGCAGGTCGCCGTAGAAGCTGCCTTTCCACCCAGTAAATGAGAAAAATGGCAATGGCACTGGAATCGGCACGTTGATGCCTACGTTACCTACTTCGATATTGTGTTGATACTTTCTCGCGGCAGCGCCGTTCGCCGTGAAAATAGACGTACCATTACCAAAGCGGTTTGCATTGATCAGTTCAATCGCTTCATCTAGGTCATCCACTTCCATAGTTAACAGTACAGGCCCGAAAATTTCTTCCTGATAAATCGACATGTCTGTGGTCACGTTGGTAAACAGTGTTGGCCCCACCCAGTTACCGTTCGGGAAGCCAGGTACTTGGCAGTCTGTCCCGTCCAGAACACAATTCGCGCCTGACGCTTTGCCTTCATTAATCAGATTCACCACTCGCTGCTTCGCTTGAGGGCTAATCAGTGGACCATAACCGGCGGTTTCATCATCCCACGCGCCAGGCTGAACCTGAGCTAACGCCTCTTTAAGCTCTGGAATCCATTCTTTGGTTTCGCCGACAAATACGGCAACCGAAATCGCCATACAGCGTTGGCCTGCAGCACCAACTGACGCGCCAACTAGGTTATTGATGACTTGCTGTTTGTTTGCATCCGGCATGATGACCATGTGGTTCTTAGCACCTGCAAATGACTGCACGCGTTTCAGGTTGTCTGTACCTGTTTTGTAGATGTACTCACCAACGGGCACAGAGCCAACAAAAGAGATCGCACGAACAACTGGATCAGTCAGAATGCGGTCGACTTGCTCTTTGGTCCCGTGAACAACTTGCAATACGCCTTTTGGTGCGCCAGCTTGTTCAAACAGCTCCGCCAGTTTCATTGCCGTTAGTGGCACTTGCTCTGACGGCTTCAAAATAAAGGTGTTGCCACAAGCGATCGCCATCGGGAACATCCACAATGGGATCATCGCAGGGAAGTTAAACGGTGTGATGCCAGCACAAACACCGAGCGGTTGAATGTAAGAGTAACCATCAATATTGGTTGCGACATTCTCAACCGTTTCGCCCATCATTGAGCTACAAATGTTCGCCGCTTGTTCTACGACTTCAATCCCACGCCAAATGTCACCCTTTGCATCCGCGAGGGTTTTGCCTGTCTCACTTGAAAGCAGTATCGCCAACTCATCGTGTTGCTCTTTTAGCAAATGTTGGTAACGCAACATCAATCTAGCACGCTCCGGCGCTGCAACTTCTTTCCAGCGTTTGAACGTTTCTGTTGCGCTGGCAATCGCCGCATTCATTTCCGATTCCGTGGCACAAGGTACTTGTGCAATCACTTCGTTGGTTGCCGGGTTGGTTACATCTAGCCATTGTTTTGAATCGGAGATGGCAAATTCACCACCGATATACTGCTTTACTTGTTCTGTCATGATGACATCCTTGTATTTTTCAGCTTGTTACTGACTACTGTTATGTAAGTGAAACTTTGTTGAGAGTGATTTAGCAGATTTCAATCGCGATAGCGGTAGCTTCGCCGCCGCCAATACAAAGCGATGCAACGCCACGCTTACCACCAGTTTGTTTTAGCGCATGAATCAAAGTGACAAGGATTCGATTGCCACTTGCGCCTATTGGGTGCCCCAGCGCACAAGCCCCTCCGCGAGGGTTCACTTTGCTCTCGTCCAGTTCGAGAGCTTTCACCGCGTATTGAGTCACGACAGCAAAAGCTTCATTGATTTCCCAAAGGTCCACGTCTGATTTGTCCCAGCCCGTTTTTTCCAGCAGCGATTCAATCGCGAAGACTGGTGCGATGGTGAACTCATCAGGCTGTCTTGCATGCGTGCTGTACGCGACAATTTTGGCTAGAGGCTGAAGGTTTTCCTGACGACCAAACTCACTATCGACTAAGATCATTGCCGACGCACCATCCGAAATGGAACTAGAGTTTGCTGCGGTTACGCCGCCATCTTTGGCAAACGCAGGGCGTAAGGTAGGAATTTTAGTGACGTCGAGTTTGCTCGGTTGCTCATCATCTACAACCAAGGTTTCGCCGCGTCGACTTTTTACGTTAACAGGCACGATCTCTTCTTTGAACAAACCTTGTTCGATTGCTTGCTGCGCACGAGTCAACGACTGTTGCGCCCAGGCATCCATACTTTCACGGCTGAACTGATACTTTTGCGCCGTCTGTTCTGCAAAGACACCCATCAGCTCGCCTTGGTAGGCATCCTGCAACCCGTCATAAAACATGTGATCAAGCACTTGCTCGTGACCTAAACGGAAACCATCACGCGCTTTCTTTAATAGATAAGGAGAAGACGACATGTTTTCCATGCCACCAGCGATGACAGCATGCGCATTACCAGATTGAATAAGGTCATATGCCAGCATCACGGTTTTCATACCCGATCCACAAACTTTGTTCAGTGTCGTACAACCAATCGATTGTGGCATTTCAGCTTTAAGGCTTGCTTGTCTTGCAGGGGCTTGCCCCACACCGGCGGGTAAAACGCACCCCATCAACACTTCGTCTATTTTGTGCACATCGAGTTGGCTTTCGGCTAGCGCCCCTTGAATGGCTTTCGCACCGAGTTCCGTGACATCTGTTGAAGCTAATGCACCTTGAAAAGAGCCGATAGGCGTTCGCTTAGCGGCAACAATCCATGTTTCATTTTTCATTCCATTAACCTTTTATTGACGTTTACGTCATAACTATACTAACATTTACGTTAACGTCAAGTTTGAGGTTATTGTTTGTTCGAGTGATTCTTTGATTTCGAGTAAATGCGAGTGATATCAAGGCTCAAGAGTGGATGTTGTTTGTTTACTTTAACGTTAACGAATTGTATATTCATGTAAATGTTATACGAAAGTCGTAAGGTTAAGGAATGAACACATTTAAGATCAGCGAGCTCGCGAAAGAGTTCGACATTACAACTCGAAGCATTCGCTTCTACGAAGATTTAGGTCTCCTAACTCCGGAACGTAAAGGCAACACACGAATCTACAATGGTCGCGATCGAATTCGACTAAAACTGATTTTGCGAGGTAAGCGATTGGGCTTTTCTCTTGCAGATATCAAAGAGTTATTTGAACTCTACGATACCGATCAAAGTACTGAGCAGTTGAACTATATGATTCGGTTGATCGAAGAGAAGAAGGCAGCATTGCAACAGCAAGCAAACGACATTCAAGCGGTAATGATGGAGTTAAATGCTGCGCAGTTGCGATGCCAAAACACACTGAGATCCATGAAAGGCGAAAAAGTCACCTAACACCTCAACTCTGGGATGTAGGTGACGTAAAGGCAAGGACACGCAATGAAATCTACCTACTCTTCCCTGAACTTTGTTTATGACGAAAATACCGATTTGCTTCGCGAGCAAATCAATAGTTTTGCTGCAAGAGAAATTGCGCCGCTAGCGCAATCTATCGACCAAACTAACGACTTTCCAAACCATCTTTGGTCCAAATTAGGTGACATGGGTCTTTTAGGTGTGACCACCAGCGAAGAGTTTGGTGGTGCAGGCATGGGCTATCTCGCCCACGTTATCGCTATGGAAGAAATCAGCCGAGCATCCGCTTCGGTTGCGTTAAGTTACGGCGCTCACTCCAACCTTTGCGTCAACCAAATCCACCGTAACGGCACACAAGCGCAAAAAGAGAAATACCTACCTAAGCTCATCTCCGGTGAACATATCGGCGCCCTTGCTATGAGTGAACCCGGCGCCGGCTCTGATGTGGTCTCTATGCAGCTTAAAGCCGAACGTAAAGGCGATATTTTCCTGCTAAACGGCAACAAAATGTGGATCACAAACGGCCCTGATGCACACACCTATGTTGTCTACGCAAAAACCGACCCAAGCCAGCACTCCAAAGGCATCACGGCGTTTATTGTGGAACGCGGATTCCCTGGATTTACTCAAGCACAAAAACTCGACAAGTTGGGTATGCGCGGCTCGAATACGTGTGAGCTGGTCTTCCAAAACTGCGAAGTCCCTACGGAGAATATTCTCGGCGAAGAAAACCAAGGCGTGAAAGTATTGATGAGCGGCCTCGACTACGAACGTGTGGTGCTTGCAGGCGGCCCACTTGGCATCATGCAGGCGTGTATGGATATCGTTGTGCCTTACATTCACGACCGTAAACAGTTCGGTAAATCCATCGGTGAATTCCAGCTAGTTCAAGCAAAAATCGCGGATATGTACACACAAATGAATGCCGCTAAAGCGTATGTTTACGCCGTCGCTGCCGCTTGTGATCGTGGTGAAACCACACGTAAAGATTCTGCTGGCGCGATCCTCTACAGCGCAGAGCTGGCAACCAAGATGGCACTGGATGCGATTCAACTACTTGGCGGTAACGGCTACATCAACGAGTTTGATACGGGCCGTTTGTTGCGAGATGCCAAGCTGTATGAAATCGGTGCGGGCACTTCAGAAATTCGCCGCATGCTTATTGGTCGCGAATTGTTTAACGAAAGCGCCTAATCAACATACCTAGGCGTTCTGAATCTAAATAAATTCCTTATTCAACCTAAATCTTATTCAACATAGATAAAGGCGGGTGGTGTCACCCGTCTACCGAATGGAGATCGGCTATTTATGGCTTGTTTGACGACCAATATTAATACCCACTCAGAGCAGTATCAGGAAAACTACCGCTCTATGGCGTCACTTGTAGATCAACTTTATACCGTGACTGCCCAAATAGAAGATGGTGGCGGTGAGAAAGCCCGCGAGCATCAGCAGAAGAAAGGCAAACTTCCGGTACGTGAGCGCATTCTTGCCCTACTCGACCCTGGTTCGTCCTTTCTAGAAATTGGTCAATTTGCTGGCTGGGATGTGTATCCAGATTACGTTCCATGTGCTGGAGTGGTTGCCGGTGTGGGTGTAATTGACGGCAATGAGTGCATGATCGTCGCGAACGACGTGACTGTAAAAGGCGGCAGTTACTACCCACTCACCGTGAAAAAGCACTTAAGAGCACAAGAAATTGCAGAAAAATGCCAACTGCCGTGTGTTTACTTAGTCGACTCTGGCGGCGCTAACCTACCCCGCCAAGATGAGGTATTCCCAGATAAAGACCATTTTGGCCGTATTTTCTACAACCAAGCCCGTATGTCGGCCAAAGGCATTCCACAAATTGCGGTGGTCATGGGGCTATGTACCGCTGGCGGCGCTTATGTTCCTGCGATGTGTGATGTTTCCATCATAGTCAAAGAACAAGGTACGATTTTCTTGGCAGGTCCACCTCTTGTAAAAGCAGCGACAGGTGAAGAAGTCAGCGCGGAAGATCTTGGTGGCGCAGACGTTCACTGTCGCACCTCTGGTGTGGCGGACTATTACGCAGAAAATGATCACCACGCGTTAGAGTTGGCAAGACAAGCGGTTTCACAAATCAACCACTTGAAACCCGTTCAACTCAAGCAAAAAGCACCTCAGGAACCACGTTTTCCTGCCCAAGAGCTGTACGGCATCGTCGGAACCGATCTTAAAAAGCCGTTTGATGTTAAAGAGGTCATTGCCCGAATTGTTGATGATTCCCAGCTCGATGAATTTAAAGCCTTGTTCGGCGAAACCTTGGTCTGTGGCTTTGCCCATATTCACGGTATGCCGATTGGCATTGTCGCTAACAACGGCATTCTATTTTCGGAATCAGCACAAAAAGGCGCGCATTTTATTGAGCTGTGCGCACAACGCAAAATTCCTCTGCTCTTCTTGCAGAACATCACGGGCTTTATGGTCGGTCAGAAGTACGAAGCCGAAGGCATCGCCAAACATGGTGCGAAAATGGTAACTGCTGTTGCGTGTGCAGACGTGCCGAAGTTTACCGTGGTTATTGGTGGATCGTATGGCGCAGGAAACTACGGCATGTGTGGCCGCGCTTATGATCCAACCATGATGTGGATGTGGCCAAACGCGCGCATCTCCGTCATGGGTGGAGAGCAAGCGGCTGGCGTGATGGCGCAAGTGACCCGCGATATCAAAACTCGCAAAGGTGAAAGCTGGAGCGTAGAGGAAGAAGAAGCGTTCAAACGTCCAATTGCGGAGCAATATCAGACTCAAAGCCATGCATACTACGCCAGTGCACGCCTGTGGGACGACGGCATTATTGATCCCGCCAAAACCCGTGATGTTGTCGGCATTGCTCTGTCTGCTGCGCTTAATGCGCCAATATCAGACAGTAAATTTGGCATCTTCCGCATGTAGTCGGATGCAAGGCAAGCCTTAACTCCTCGCGAATACCGATGTTTATACAAGTAACGGTTAGCGAGTATTGGAATACAGACTGAAATGTCAGACAAAGGAAGTCACATGACCGGACTACTGCTCGAAAAAGACAACAATGGCGTTGCTTGGTTGAGCCTCAATCGACCAGAGAAACATAACGCGTTTAATGATGAATTAATTGCTTCACTTATCGACACCTTGGAAAAACTTGAGAGAGACAACTCTCTACGTGCATTGGTACTAACGGCGCAAGGTAAACACTTTTCTGCGGGTGCGGATCTTGGCTGGATGCAGTCAATGGCCACCAAAACCGAGGGGGAAAATCTGCAAGATGCACAGCAGTTAGCGTTGCTCTTGCACAAACTGGATACCTTTAGCAAACCAACCATTGCTATGGTGCATGGCGCTGCATTTGGCGGCGCACTTGGGCTTATCTGCTGCTGCGATATCGCTATCGGTACACCTGAAAGCCGCTTCTGTTTGAGTGAAGTGAAACTCGGTTTGTTACCCGCGACAATCGGACCCTACGTCATTCGAGCGATTGGACAACGACAAAGCCGACGCTACTTTTTAACCGCGGAACTGATTGATGCCGAAACCGCACTATCGATGAGTATTCTTCATCAGATAGACTCTCAACCACGTGAAGCCGTCAATCGCACCATTGATCACCTGCTTAACAACGGTCCACAAGCCATGCAGGCAGCAAAAACGCTCTGCTTACGTTGTGACAATCAACCTATCGAGCATTCATTAATTGAATACACCAGCCAAGCTATTGCAACCGCCCGCGTGTCCGAAGAAGGACAAGAAGGACTGAGTGCATTTTTTGAAAAGCGCGCCGCCAATTGGAGGAATCATGTTTAAAAGAATACTGATCGCAAACCGCGGTGAAATTGCCTGCCGAATCATTAAAACCGCAAAAAGCATGGCTATAGAGACGGTTGCCGTCTATTCCGAAGCGGATCGCAGCAGCTTACATGTTAAACAAGCGGATTTCGCTGAATTCATTGGCCCCGCTCCTGCGAGTGAATCGTATCTCGATATCGATGCAATTATCGGCGCTGCGAAAAAATGGCAAGCCGATGCTATCCACCCTGGGTATGGTTTTCTTTCCGAGAACCCTAAACTGGCGAAAGCGTGCAGCGAAAATGGCATTGTTTTTATTGGCCCTCCCACCAGCGCAATTGAAGCAATGGGTTCGAAGTCGCAAGCCAAAGCCATCATGTCTGAGGCGAACGTGCCCTTGGTTCCCGGCTATCACGGCACAGACAACAGCGTAGAGCACTTATTAGCGGAAGCTGAAAAAATCGGTTACCCAGTGATGCTTAAAGCAACACAAGGTGGCGGCGGCAAAGGCATGCGAGTGGTCAACAGCGCAGCCGAAATGCCGCTGGCTATCGACGGAGCGCAGCGTGAAGCACTTTCAAGCTTTGGCGATAAGCAGCTTCTAATCGAAAAATGCATATTGCAGCCTCGCCACGTGGAAGTTCAGGTATTCGCAGACCAGCGTGGCAACTGTGTCTATCTTTCTGATCGCGATTGCTCCATTCAACGCCGTCACCAAAAAGTAGTCGAAGAAGCACCAGCTCCCGGTCTTAGTGATGCACTACGTAAACAAATGGGTGAAGCTGCGGTTCAGGCCGCTCAAGCGATCGACTATGTTGGCGCTGGCACGGTGGAGTTCTTACTCGATAGCCGAGGTCAATTCTACTTCATGGAGATGAATACCCGTCTGCAAGTTGAACACCCTGTCACTGAATTGATCACCGGCGTTGATTTGGTGGAGTGGCAATTCAAAGTCGCAGCTGGCGAGCATTTACCTATTTCGCAATCTGAAATCACCCACAACGGTCATTCAATTGAGCTGCGAATTTACGCAGAAGATACAGACAATGACTTTATGCCGTCGACTGGCCGCATTGACTACTTAAAAGAACCCGTATCAGACAGTAATGTGCGCCTAGCGTGCGTACGCGTTGATAGTGGTGTTACCCAAGGCGATAGCATCAGCGAATATTACGATCCAATGATCAGCAAACTGATCGTCTGGGGGCAAACTCGTGATATCGCGCTAAAGCAGCTTAAGCAGGCGTTAACTCAATATCACGTACGTGGAGTAACGACAAACATTGGTTATCTGCACAGCATTATTTCGCAGCCAACCTTTGCCGAGATTGAGCTCGATACAGGTTTCCTCGTAACACATCAACAAGGCATAAATGAGCAGCAAGACGTGTCGGATTCAATCTGGCTTACATTGGCGGCGGTTGCTCGTTGGAATGATCTCATTTCAAAATCAGACAGCTCAACGTTACCCGCGCCAACCAAACGAGGTTTTAGACTGTCAGTTGACAACGTTTACCGATTTAACTTCACGGATGCCAAAGCCAACCATCAGGCACGTTTGCAACAATCATCGCAAGATACAGGATCTCACTTCACTGTCCGATGTGGTGAGGAGCTGCATCAAGTCATCCTGCTTGAAAGTGGCAACCAGTTTATCGTCGATATTGATAATGTGCGTTACACCTTTAATGCACTTAGCGATGAGCAACAGACAACACTGTTTTATCTTGGCCAGCAACGCACGTTTGCTCATCAACCTAACTTTGACTCTGCAAAAGATATTGACGATGAACTAAGTCCAACCGCACCACTCAACGGCATAATTTCAGCAGTTATGGTGGCTAAAGGTGACGAAGTGGCGGCGGGCGATCCGCTTTTGGTACTCGAAGCAATGAAAATGGAATACACCATCACGGCTCCGGTAGCAGCAAAAGTCGACGAATTGTTTTATCAGCACGGGGACCAAGTACAGCACGGTTCCATCCTGCTGAATTTGGCTTTGATATCGGATAACGTCAGTGAAGATAAGGAGCGCGAATATGCTACCAGCGAAGGTTAATATCGTCGAAGTCGGCGCTCGTGATGGTCTGCAAAATGAAACGTCAGTGACGCTGGTTGATAAAATCCGTTTGATTAACCAACTAAGCAGCAGTGGCTTAAAGCATATTGAGGCGGGATCTTTCGTCTCTCCAAGGTGGGTGCCTCAAATGGCCGATTCCGATCAGGTGTTTGCTGGTATCTCAAAAAAGCCTGACGTGGTTTATAGCGCTCTCACACCAAATCTCGTAGGGTTAGAACGTGCGCTGGAAAGCGGTGTAAAGCAAATTGCGGTATTTGGCTCCGCTTCAGAAACGTTCAGCCAGAAGAACATCAACTGCAGCATTACCGAAAGTCTCGCTCGATTTGAGCCCGTTATCGAATTGGCGAACCAGCACAACATTCCTGTACGCGGGTACTTGTCTTGTACCATGGTGTGTCCATATGAGGGAGTAATCAAGCCAGAGCAAACTACCAAGGTCGCCAATACGTTGTTTGATATGGGATGTTATGAGATTTCGCTCGGTGATACTGTCGGTAAGGCAACACCTAATCGCGTTATCGCCATGCTGGATTCGTTGTTAACGCTACTGCCAAAAGACGCGCTCGCAGTACATTTTCATGACACTTATGGACAAGCATTAGCCAATATCTATCAAGCCTTGTTAATGGGCATCAACACCATTGATAGCGCAGTAGCGGGGCTCGGCGGCTGCCCTTACGCGAAAGGAGCCAGTGGCAATGTTGCAACGGAAGATGTACTTTATCTGTGTGAGCAACTTGGGATTGAAACAGGCGTTGACCTTGGCGTCATCAATGAAGCGGGTTGGCAAATTTGCCGTGCGTTAGGAAAGTCTCCTGCTTCTAGGGTCGCATTGGCTCTAGGCGATCCGTATAGCTTGTAAATCATCAACTATCATAATCAAATAATGTATTTAAACGGGCATGCAGACGTACGTGCCCGTTTTTTATTGTTACTCATAAAAACCTTAACGCTCAACGGTCTTCATCACATTAATTAGTGCCTGATTTCAGCTACAATTTAGTTTCAAAGCGAACGTATAAAACAGGATCAGGTAAATGCTCATAACATTTCGTTGTCGAAGCCACTCAAACGTCACAATGTTTGGTGATATTGCATTAGATATGCTCAAAATGATGGGTCACAGCGGCACTGTGCCGGGATCAATTTCCGCTCAAGATGTTCCTAACGCGCTATCAAGGTTAACTTCTGCTCTATCTGCGAAAAATGCAGCTGAAGAAAACCTCCCTACTGATGTAGACGAAGAGGAAGAACAAGCAGAGCCCGCGGTAAGCCTAGGACGCAGAGCTTTTCCACTGATTGAGTTGCTAAAATCAGCAATCAAAGAAGAATGCGAAGTCATGTGGGACAACCAATAACGCCTTCAAACTGGTTTCTAGCGAGGTGAATCCGTGTTGTGGCCGCCTCGCTATGGTTACTCGACACCAAGATAAGAACACCAATACCGCTTATCGCCCTATCCGTTTCTCTCCCTAGACAACTTGATTTGCCCATCAATGTGCACATCTCGTTGTGGAAACGCGATTTCAATGCCGTGCTTTTCGAAAGCTTCGTAGATTTCAAAACGCATGGCACTTGCGACCGAGCGAATACCGCCCTCAACCGTTGAGTTAATCCAAAAATAAGATTCGAAGATCAAAGCATTGTCACCAAAGTCTTGAAAAAACACATCTGGCGCTGGCGAACTCAGAACTTGCGCTTGCTGCGAAGTCACTTCCGCCATTAAGGCAGCAACCTGTTTGACATCGCTCCCATACGCGACACCGACGACGACAGAGCCACGAACTAATCTGTCGCATAACGTCCAGTTGATCACCACGTTCTCAATCAACTGACTGTTGGGTATGAGCATATGAACACCATCGGTTCGTCTGATTCTCGTTGAGCGTGTATTTATTTGCTCGACAGTGCCTTTGGCGCCCTCAACCTCTAAAAAGTCCCCAATTCGGATTGGCTTTTCACCAATCAAAATCCAGCCACTTATGAAGTTGTTAATGATGTTTTGCGCACCAAAACCGAAGCCGATAGCGATGGCACCAGACAGAAAGGCAAACGCGGTAATTGGCACATTTATCATCGAAAGTGTGGTCATAAAAATAATGGCGAGAGCGATGACAAATAATATCCGTTTAACCAAATGAATCACGTTTGGGTCTTTCCCCGATGAAGACATTCTTGACGTAACGGTTTTGATCAAAATTTTGGATAACCATAAAGCGACAATGACCCATGTCGGCACCATCAATATCGCCCACAACGTGATAGGTTGTTCGTTAAAGGTAAACAGTGTTGTTTCTAAAAATGAAATGACCCGTTCGAACATAAAGTGCTCACTCTTGATTCATCGTTATCAGCAAGCCAGAGCGCATAAGTCTTATATTTTTAGCCCAATCGATAGCGCAGCGGCTCAATTAAGTTCTTCCTATTAACTATATTGTAATCTACGTAAAACGCTTCGAGTGGTTTCCCACTTTTTCAACCGATTAAGCCATTTAGGGAATACGTCTTTGTGAACTAAACGAGCCAATCAACCAACTGGATACGCAAGGTAAATCAGTGATAACTTTCTGATTTTTAAGCATCAAATTTTCACTTCGAATCACTCTCACCTATTATGCACCTTATTGCAAATAACATTGATGGAATGATTGTTATGTCAGAACTGACTCGGATGCGCTCTGGAGAAGCCTATAATTGTCTGGATGAAGAACTAAAGCTAATGCGCGCCAAAACTGCGCAGCTTGTCTTCCAATTTAACCACGAGCCAAACCCAGATATCCGTAGACAACTATTGGCGGAAATGGGCGTCCAATTAAAAAACAGCGCCTGTATAGAGCCACCGCTACAACTTACCTACGGTTGTCACTTGTCCATCGGAGAAAACACCTACATCAACTGGGATGCCATTATTCTGGACAATGGGCAGGTTGAGGTTGGCGCGAACGTCATGATTGGGCCTAGAGTGCAAATTTACACAGCCGCTCATTCACTCGATACACAAAGACGCTTAGCCGGAGATGAGATCGCCAAACCGGTAACAATTGGCAATAACGTTTGGATTGGTGGGGGCGCAATCATACTGCCGGGCGTGACCATTGGCGATGAGGCCGTCGTCGGCGCTGGCTCTGTCGTAACCAAAGACGTTGCGCCGGGCGATCGAGTTGTTGGAAATCCGGCGCGCTCCATTAAACCAAAAAACTGAAGAAAGTCGCTATTTCGCCAAATGCTCGCGAATAATATTGGCAAGCAGATTGAGAGCATGAACATATTTGTCATTGAGCTCAAAAGAAGCGTTAAGACGAATACAGTGATCGTATTGTTCTGTCAGGCTGAACATCTTTCCCGGTGCGATGCTGATATTACCTTTTAGCGCTTCTCGATATATCGGCAAGGCATCAATATGCTTGGGAAGCTCTAACCAAATAAAGTACCCACCGCTTTGGCTTAACACTTTGACTGCTTCAGGTAACAGCTCACTAAGCAGAACCGTCATCTTACTTTTACGTTCAAACAGCTTTTTCCGTAACTGCTTCAAATGAGATTCATAATTGCGGCTTGTTAAATAGTGTACCAATGTCATTTGCACTGGTGCACTCGTCGCTAATGTACTCATTAACTGTAACTTTTGTACCTCTAGCGCCCGCTTTCCCGCCGCAACCCAACCAATACGTAGCCCTGCGATTAATGATTTTGAAAACGAGGAGCACAACATGGTATTGCCCGTGTCATCAAACATTCTTAGTGGATAAACCGAGTCATTCCCTGCATGCAGTTCGCTGTACACGTCATCTTCAATCACTGGCACGTTATATCGCTGTGTCAGTTCAATCAGCTTTTGTTTTTTCTCGTTAGAAAGCGTAAAACCCAGAGGATTCTGGAAGTTCGACATCAGCCAGCACGCTTTCACATCGTGTGTTTGCAGCGCTCGTTCCAATGAGTCTAGGTCAATGCCCGTGACTGGGTCTGTTCTTACTGAGAGCGCTTTCAAACCTAACCGCTCTAAGGATTGCAATGCACCATAAAATGCAGGCGACTCCACAACCACCCAATCTCCCGGTCTTGTGCAGGCTTGCAAACTGAGCGTTAACGCCTCCAGCGCGCCTGCCGTAATGACAATTTCATCGGGTGAAATTTCAATGCCTTTCGCAGCATAACGCTTCGCGATGATGGTGCGTAATTGCTCGTTTCCCGGCGGTAAGTTATCAAAGGTGGTGGAAATCGGCATATTGCGAGCGGCTGCGCTCATCGCCCGATTCACGTGATATCGTGGGTACAAACTTGGGTCTGGATAGGCAAAGCCAAAATTGATCATGGATGGATTTTTACTCGCCTGCAGAACATCAAAGATAAACTCATTGATGTCTACCTGCTCAGTCCACGAAACCGCGGCTGGCGCTTGGGGTTCATTTGAGCTCTTAATATTGGGCGCTACTCGATAACCAGATCGCGGCTGTGACGTGACCCAGCCTTGAGATTCCAGAATTTGATACGCGTGCAACACCGTCATCAAGCTCAAACCCGAGTGTTCAGATTGGCGACGCAGAGAAGGCAGTTTGTCACCCGGGTGCCATATCCCCGATTTTATCTGCCTTTTAAGCTGTTCCACTAACTCTTGATACTTCGCCAAACGCAAATCCCCCTCCATAAAGCTGAATTCAAAATAATAACACTTCAATATTTAATCTGTTATAGGTTTATAGTCACTGTCTGTACCTACTTCCCTCATTCCGCTCCTTTTAAAATAGCTCTCTCATAAAACTTAAAAGATCAAAGGAAGTTTAATGTTTGGCCTCGACGCATTTATGCTTGCACGGATACAGTTCGCCTTTACGGTATCCTTTCATATTATTTTCCCCGCTATCACCATAGGTTTGGCCACCTATCTCGCCGTGCTGGAAGGCTTATGGCTAAAAACACGTAATCCCGATTACCAAAAGCTCTACCACTTCTGGTCGAAAATTTTTGCGGTTAACTTTGGAATGGGTGTTGTATCTGGTCTTGTCATGGCCTATCAATTCGGCACCAACTGGAGTGGTTTCTCCGACTTCGCTGGTTCTATCACAGGCCCATTACTGACTTATGAAGTGTTAACGGCTTTCTTTCTCGAAGCCGGATTTCTTGGCGTAATGCTGTTTGGGTGGCGTCGCGTCGGCGAAAAGCTGCACTTTTTTGCAACCTCGATGGTGGCGTTAGGAACGATCATTTCGACGTTCTGGATTCTCGCCTCCAACAGTTGGATGCAAACGCCACAAGGCTATGAAATTGTCGACGGACGTGTGGTGCCAACCGACTGGTTTGCTATCGTTTTCAATCCTTCATTTCCTTATCGTTTGGCGCACATGAGCGTCGCGGCTTTCGTCAGTTCAGCACTCTTTGTAGGCGCTTCAGCCGCTTGGCATTTATTGAGAGGCAATCAATCGACTGCGGTAAAAACCATGTTTTCGATGTCGCTCGGGATCTTAGTGTTCCTTGCGCCACTCCAAGCCGTGATTGGCGATGTGCACGGGCTAAACACTCTGGAACACCAGCCCGCCAAAATCGCTGCCATCGAAGGACATTGGGATAACAGCGATGGCAAACCAACCCCATTGATATTGTTCGGCATGCCAAACATGGAACAAGAACGCACAGACTATGCCTTAGAAATTCCTGTTTTAGGAAGTTTGATCCTACGCCACAGTTTAACTGAGCCAATCCCGGCGCTGAAAGACTTCCCGAAAGAGGAACGACCGAACTCACCTATCGTCTTTTGGTCATTTCGAATCATGGTCGGGCTAGGACTTCTGATGATTTTTCAGAGCTTCTACAGCATATGGTTACGAAAAAAGAACACGCTTTATACTTCGCGTTGGTTCCTCAAGTTTTCATTGTTTATGGGGCCATCTGGTCTTATCGCAATACTCGCTGGCTGGTTTACGACAGAGGTTGGTCGGCAACCTTGGGTCGTGTATGGCGTACAAAAAACGCGTGATGCGGTTTCTGCACACGGAGACCTACAAATGAGCATCAGCCTGCTGTGTTTCCTTGTTGTATACAGCTTGGTATTTGGTTTTGGTTATTACTACATGATCCACCAAATCAAGAAAGGCCCCGATGCAATCGAACACGATGAGCACGACATGACGACCGTTTCAGGTCGCATTTAGAATTTGTCACAAAGTGAAGGTAGAAAATATGCATTTTGATTTATCCGTGATTTGGTTCGCGATCATCGTTTTTGCCACTTTGATGTACATCATCATGGACGGCTTCGATTTGGGTATTGGAATACTGATGCCCTTCATCAAGGATGAAAAACAAAAAGACGTCATGGTCAACAGTGTCGCGCCAGTTTGGGACGGCAACGAAACTTGGATTGTGCTTGGAGGCGCATCTCTATTTGGCGCTTTTCCGATGGCTTACGCGGTGATTATTGAAGCGCTAACCATCCCTTTAACGTTGATGTTGATTGCTTTGATCTTTCGTGGCGTCGCGTTTGAGTTTCGCTTTAAAGCATTGGAAAACCACTTGAAGTTCTGGGACCGTTCTTTTATGGTCGGCTCGATTTTAACCACGTTTTTCCAAGGCGTTGTTGTTGGCGCGGTAATTCAGGGCTTTGCGGTGGAAAACCGCGTCTTCGTAGGTAGCCAACTAGACTGGCTCACCCCTTTTCCCATCTTTTGTGGTTTGGGTTTAGTCGCAACCTACGCGCTGCTTGGTAGTACATGGCTCATCATGAAGACGGAAGGTGCACTGCAAAGCACGATGTACCGCTTCACTAACAAAACACTACTGGCGATGATCTCCGCATTAATCATTGTGAGCGCTTGGACCCCACTTGCTTACCCTGCCATTGCGGAAAGATGGTTTTCTCTGCCGAATTTGTTCTACTTACTGCCCGTACCAGTCATTACTGGACTGGTATGTTTGAAGATTGCTGACTCCGTTAAAAAGCGTAAAGAGCGCAGCCCTTTCGTGATGGCGCTAGTGATCGTGATTCTCGGGTTCGCAGGGCTTGGCATCAGTATCTGGCCAAATATCATTCCTCCTAGCATATCAATATGGGAAGCAGCGGCTCCTGCAAGCAGTCAGCGCTTTATGCTCGTTGGAGCAGTGATCATCATCCCGATCATTCTGGCTTACACCTTTTGGAGTTACTACGTCTTCTCCGGAAAAGTAAAAGAAGGCGAAGCGTACCATTAACGAGTTGATAAGGAGTGAGTATGAAAATCAAAAATTGGTGCCGCCAATGGGCTTGGATGATTGGAATATGGGTCGTTAGCGTCGCTGCATTAGGGTTAGTGTCTATGTTATTTCGCGTCATGATGACCGCTGCAGGGTTAAAATCTTAGCTCGGCACTTTTAAGTCAATAAAAAATGGGGACCTCTAGCTCTTGCGTTAGGAGCTAGAGGCGTTTACATTCAAGTCCGACTTTTCACGTGTGCAGACAATACGATCGTAGATTCTGAACCACGAGCCACTTCAAAATAACCACCAGCACGAGATAGCTGACGAGCCGTCAATTTTTCTTTGCCCAGCTTTTCAAACCAATAAGGCGCTAATGAGCACTGAGCCGAGCCTGTGGCAAGATCTTCTGAAATACCGATTTTAGGTGCAAAGTAACGCAGCACATAGCCACTATCAGAGCTTTGAGCCGTCACGATGACCGCATGAAACTCATCAATTTTAATCAGCTCATCAAAGTTAGGTTGATAGCGAACAACATCATCTTCGGATTCGAGAACAACAACCAAATCACGCGTTGTAAAAGCATCTACGGGGTCATTGGAAAAGCCTGAAATACCCAAGGGGATGGCATGAGGCTTGGCTAGCCAACTTGGCATCACTATCCGATACATTCCATCCAGTCCAGTAACGGTAACATGACCATACTGACTTTGTAGAATGACCTCGTTCTTATGATAGTTGGAAATGATTGCAGCGCCTGCGCCCAAACTTCCGTGTCCGCATAGGTTGATCTCTCCTTCTAGGCTAAACCAGCGAATGTGGTAGTCACTGCCAGACTGAACCACAAATGATGTGACAGGTTGAGCGACCTGATGAGTGATTTGAAGTAATTCAGAATCACTCAGCCAGTGATTTAGTTCGACAACGCCACATGGGTTACCTTGAGCTAACTCATCACAAAATACATCATATATTTGTGCTTTAATCATCCATCATCCTTACTGTTTGGCGTCTTGTTGACGGGTGAGCGACTCAATACTGATACCACTGCATACCGCCTTAATCACTAAAACCAACGCACAGTAAAAATGCTATGCGTTGCGAACCCCTCTTGAACAATTTGTTCGCTTAAATTCTGTAGCACCAAGCCACACTCGCCCAAAACATAATGTTCAAAGCCCAGATCATCACACTTTGAACAGGAAGCATGTGGAAAACTAACTGTGGACATGCCCTAAGCTCTCTCAGAGAGAACAGCATTTGAGGCTGAAAGTCCCAACTGGTTGCTAAACGCAGACCTCTTTTAAACCAAGGGTGATTCGCCAAATATTCAGCGTAAGATGAATAAATTGTCCACAAACCCAAAAGACCAAACAGCTCAATTATTGAGATTACTTCCAAACTAAAGGGCAATAATGAAGGTCCTCCAATAAGCAAAATAGCCGCAAATATCCATTTTCTATTTCTCATTACACATCCTTGTTAATGATTTAATCTAACTGCGTATATAAAAGATTCGAGAAAAGCTTGTCAGTTCCTAAGCTTTGAGGCATCAGGCCTGACAAGCATATGTATTAGCTATTTCTGATCGTCAAATTCATTAACGGTTTTTAGCCAAATAGCAAATTGGTTCAAGGATGTCTCATGACGTCTCTTAATATTTAACTCATCGCAAATAACATCTATTGGCGCTTCTGAGTTCTTCTGAATCGCAAACTTAGCAAGCCCCAAAGCCTCCTCATACGACAGCTCATTCCACTTTCGTTCATAACCGAATGCCTCTACACCCCGCCACTCAATCAAATCGACCATATTACTCGGCGAAACCCAGAGTGTTGGAGAGTACCCATCGCTCTCTTTGATACCAGCGAAAGTATCAAGTATTTTTCTCATATACTCGAGTTGCTTTTTGCTTGTACGTGTTAAGCCATGTAGGTTGGCTATTTCGAGGGTAAGTGCATGCAGTGTAATACCAGGGCGTTCGATAAGGATATCTGTAGCAAGTTGAGTGAGCCTATCAACGTATTCAGGTTTAAAATAATTTGCGGCATCCAATGTAATCGATGAAGCGTTCTCGATTTCATCAAATTCTTTACCAGAGCTCCCCGTTTGTTCAAGACAAAAACCTGTGCCTGAGTTTAAAGTTGAAGGACCTTTCGCTAACACTACTTTTCCCTCTGCTTCTGCTTCTGCTTCTGCTTCTGCTTCTGCTTCTGCTTCTGCTTCTGCTTCTGCTTCTGCTTCTGCTTCTGCTTCTGC
>NZ_JAWOVM010000009.1:0-44349 GCF_033339895.1 Vibrio sp. 1751 | reverse complement strand
TTCTAGCAGTATGTCTCGCTCCCTTTCCACTTCAAGTATTTCTCTAAGTTTTAAGTCAATGTTTTCAATTGCATATTCAGGATCAATAAAGTAATCCGTCGACCATAACCTAACAATATTCCATCCTAGGCCTTCCAAAACTATCTGTCTTACCCGATCTCTATCTCGGGCTGCAGGAGAAGAGTGGTACGTAGCCCCATCACACTCAACACCAGCTATGTACTTGCCAGGCTTGTCTGGATGAAGTACTCCGAGATCAACTCTAAACTTACTTACTCCTACTTGTGTTTGTATTTTCCAACCTTTAATTCTTAAAGCTTGAGCTACCGCTTCTTCAAAATCACTATCAAATTGATCGACTCCATGCTCTGCAGAAGCAATCTCAGATAAAGCAATTGGCCCCTTTTCTGCAAATTCAAGGAAGTGTTTTAAGTGCTCAACGGCAACCGAGTTCGTTCTGCTTAAATCAATCATTGAAGAGTCAAAACTACTAAAGACAACAACCTCCGTGGTTGCGCGAGTAATCGCAACATTTAAGCGGCGCTCTCCCCCGCTTTTATTGAGTGGCCCAAAATTCATACTCATCGTTTTGGCTCCTGGCTCCGTAGGACCATACGCGAGACTGAGCATGATTACGTCTCTCTCATCACCCTGAACTGACTCTAGGTTCTTAACAAAAACAGGATCTCTTCCTGACCCCTCTCGAAAGTATTTTTCGATAGCAGGGTTTTGTCTTCTTGCGTCGTCTAACAGATCTTCCATCGTTCTTTGCTGATCAGTATTTAAAGTTACTACACCTATAGACTTATCTTGTTCATATTTATCCAGTAATCTTCGAACAATTTCATTTACGACTGCTTTTGCTTCAGCCGTATTGTTGCGACCCGCTCCTTTAGCATAAATTCCGTTAACTCGATGCAAAGAAACTGCTGAATCTTTTGTTTCTGAAGAAGGATAAGTTACTAATGAATTTTCATAATATTTATTATTTGAAAAAGCAATAAGGGTTTCATGCCTACTTCGATAATGCCCCATCAACCTTTTAAGCGGTAACCTCGCAGCAAGCGCTTGGTCAAGAATAGACTCTAGATCTTCTTCATCTGGATCATCCGAATTCCCTCGAGCAGAGAAAAAGTTTGTTGGGGGCATCTGTTTTGGATCACCGACAATGATTGCGTTTTTCCCTCTCGCTATAGCACCTACCGAATCCCAAGTGGTCATTTGTGATGCTTCGTCAAAAACAACCAAGTCAAATCCTCTGAAATCAGAGGGCAAAAACTGAGCAACGGACAATGGTGACATCATTAAACATGGACACAAATCCAATAACGAATGACCTAGCTCGCTAATCAAACTTCGGATTGGTATATGCCGAGTTTTTTTCTGAAGCTCTTTAGCTAATACACCAAATTGTTTCGAACTCTGCTCCATAGATTGTTGTGTAGAAGCACTCTTCGAAGCAAGTGCAACCACGTAATCGCTTGTAATCTTAGCAACACGTTCGTCTACCACTTGAAACTCTTTTATTGTTTGTTCATGCGTTGAAGCTTTGAACTTTCGAAGCTCATCGCTGGCATCAATAAGAAGTGGGGCGAGCCAATAAGAAAAAGCAACTCGAAATTGCTCATTTAACTCTTCAGGGTTACTTACTCCTGATTCCAGAGCTTTAATCATTACATCAAGCTTATTGTCATACGCCTTCTGCTTGACTGATTGCCACTCACACCAGTTTTTCAACTTGTTTGACTGAGTCTTTATATCATTAAAATTCCGATATAGTGATTCAAGTTCAGCTTGCTCGGGTATACTGACTCCAAGTTCCGCAACAATCGAATTCGAGTTTTTGAATTCTTGTACCGCCTTGGAAAAGTTATTTAGGCTTGAATATACTTTCGACTCTTCTAAAAACTCTCTCCCATCTACAAACCATTTTCTTATCGCAATCAATATTTCAGAGGGTTCATCAGTCAAGCTAACTAGGTTAGATACAATCTCACGAATTTTTTTCCCTGTTACTGCAGTGCTTTCTAATATTTCGTGAGACGTATCCCAACCTTTCCAGACCGAGTAGTCCCCAATAATGTTGATATGTTCTTCTATTGAGCTCTTAAGCTTCTGAACCGTCGCAATTTTTTCAAGAAGTAACAAATCTTCAATTTGAGACAGGCCAAACTCTTTCGCTTCGCGATTTATCTTACGCTTGCGAAATATTGCTTTAAACCAACTTGTTTTAGCTTCTTCAGCCAATTGTAGCCATCTCTCTGTGGGTAACTTAGACAAGTTGTCGCTAGTCACGCCATGCGATATGTCTTTAAGCTGCTGGTCGTAATCTGCTTTTAATACCGACAACTCTTGAATGGCTGCAATTCGTTCTTTTGAACCAGAATCTACAGCGAATGCAATATCTTCAAACGTTGCGATCATTGCCAACTCATAAGCACTTTCTAGTGCTTCAACATTTTTAAGCGTTTGGCGTATCGAGGTAAGCGAAAAACTCGATTGAACCTGTTGTGTCCAATCTATTAAGACATCGTAGTTTTTTAACCAGTCATCAATAACAGCAAGTAAATTAGACTGCCAAACATTCGACCACTCAGTAGCAAAAACTGGCATAAATGCGTTGATGTTCAAGCCCTTAATATCAGAGAATGCTAGTGCTAGCCTCCCGACTAACTCTTTAATCCTAACTAAATCCTCTTTTGTAGAAATAGGAGCTGCTGTTATGTCAGGGAGCCAATCTAGCTTGACTTTTAAGGTTTCACCATTTAATGCAACGGTAGAGATAGCGTCTCTGGCTGAGATTCCAAATGCCGATTTTCCATGTAAAGCACGAACATAATTGTTAAGCTCATCTCTCCTCGACTTGAGCTCTATAATATTCGCTTCCCATTCTTCAGAGCTTAAACCCTCTCTTTTCTGCCATGCCTTATTTAATTGTTCAAGAACTGCTCGTTTGTTCGCTTTATTGCTATGTAGTTCCAAGCAAAGATGATCCAAACCTACTTTCTGTAAACGGCGATATACCACATTCAGTGCAGCCATTTTCTCCGCGACAAAGAGTACTTTTCGCCCGAGCCCGATATTATGAGCAATGATATTAGCGATAGTCTCTGACTTTCCGGTTCCTGGTGGCCCTTCCAGAACGAAATCTTGTACACGAGCAGAAGCATCCACTGCAACCAACTGAGAACTGTCGCAGTTCAAAGGAGTATAAATCGAGGCAGGATCTAATTTCTCATCAATTTCTTCTCGTTCGATAAACGAGCTCTCTTGAGGGTATGGGTCCCTAGGGTTATCAACTAAATGCTTAACAAATAAATTTTCCTTGAGATCATCTAACCGATCTTTAAGATCTTTCCACATCAGATATTTAGCGAAAGAGAAAGAACCTAAAACTAGCTCTTCCACTAACTCAAAACCAGCTTGTTCCTTAACGGCGTCTCTTACTCTGTGCCATACATATGGTACATCTATACCACTATCATCCATCGGTAATTCATCTCGAAATTCACTTAGGTTGATATCATGCTCGGATTGCAAAAACTCAATTAGAGTAAGATTAAAAATTGGTTCTTCTTCTTGAAGTTGCTCGACGTAAACAGACGCACGAGCACTACGACGGGTAAGCTTTACGGGAATTAATAATAGAGGAGCTTTATAACTTCTTGTATCTTCTGGGTTCTCTTTCCATTTCAAAAAGCCAAGCGCTAGAAAAAGCGTATTCGAACCACCCTCTTCCAGATCATTTTTTGCTTTTCGGAACAACTCTATAGAGTTTCGCTCTAATCGATTAGGTGACTGATTAGCAATCAGAATCTTATTCTGAATTTGATTGAACGCGTAGCTTCGATGGAGATCAGACCCTGACTGAAGACGAAACAATTCGTTATCGCGCTCAGAGTCAAAGTAAGGACTTTCCTGTGCAGACTGAAACTTAAATTTTACGCCATCTGCCAACATATCTTCGATCGCAGCAATATCAGGACAATACAATTTGATCGCAATGGCTCGGTCACTAAAGTTAAGAAGGCTATTTTTCTTTGTTAAATCAAGAAGCTTGCGTGACCAAGTATCGATCCTAGTTTCTGGAGTTTCCTCTATCACTTGTTCTTCTTTTCGCACAGGGGGTAACGGTGGAACAACAGGTAACATCAGCTCAACTGAAGTATCTTCTGACGTTTTTTCTTCTCGTGTAGCTTCTACGGTTGAGAGTGGTTTTATCGCTTGCGCTCTCGCTTGAGCAATATCAATGACCATCACAAACTGTTTTTCATGTTCTTCTGATAGCAATTCTCGAGCATGCTCTCTCGACTGCTCAAAAGTAATTGGAGAGTCACTAGTAACTAAAGTCGTTTCAAACAACACTAAATCACGGTTATCTATCCGTTTTCTTACATCCTGAGGGTCATCATTTGTTAAGATAGGTAATCTTTCATCAATAAGCCAAGCACCCGAAAAAGCATGACCTTCCGTGATTGCCACGACAGGATTCAAACCCATTGCTTCGATACAACTAGCAAACAACACAGACAAATCCAAACAAGCCGCCATTCTGGAATTACTAATATCAGAAGGCAGCCTAACGCGCTGACCCAATTTCGCAAACCCCTTGGGCGGGCTTACATAAGCTAGCTTTTCTTGAAAAATTACGTTCCACAAAGCTGCGATCATTAGGTACGGCTTTTCACGTGTATTCGACTGATAGCCATCGACAGAGCGCCCATAGCCACCTTTTTCAAGAACTTGTGTAACCTTGTGAATAAGAGATTCAACATATACACCGTTGGGCTTGACAAATGCACCTAACAGAGCTGGTTGACGGATCTCTCCGCCCCAATAATCAGCAGGCAGAACATCAAGAGGAACTTTACACTCTTTGAGTACCTCCCCATCGTCACTCATCAATTTAAAAAACAAAGATAGTTTTACTTCTTCAGTTAACCCAAACAGCTTATCAAAGGGAAACTGTAACTCTTTTACTTTTAAACTTACTACCTCACCAGGCTCTAAGCGATCAATATGCCATGATGTTTCATCTAGCCAGCCTTCAACTCCTTCGAGTTTAAGAACAAGCGACCGATATGTGGGGGATTCTTGTTCCTCTTTTTTAGGGTAACTCACTCGGATAGACTTAATTATTGGATAAGAGTTTTGCTGAGCAGCAAGTGAAAAAGTCGGAGTAATATCAATATCTAATTCAATGCCGTTAATTAATGTCTCTTGGACACTTGTATCTAACACTTTCAATTCCTTCCAGCTGGCTGACATATGAAACTGAGTTAACTTTTACTCTCTCAATACATTCAAGTCTAACTGGAATTTAAAATTCTATGATTATTGATGGGTCATACAGTAAATATTGATAAAATAATATCTATTTAAACAGCTCTAACGTGAAACAAATCACAATGAAAATATGATACAGCTTATTAAGTGTATATCATATTTGGATCACCAAAGAACAAAAACGTTTATAAAACGAAGCCTTTTGATCAAGCGGTGTTGAGCTAATGATTTGGCCTAAAGCAGAGCCTCAACATGACCGATGTTCGTGGCTACTTTTAACGCTTGTTTATTGAGATTAGATGCCTCCCAAGCAACAACAACACGACTAGTGAGAGGGATATCATCAATCTCAGCGACTGTCGCGGAATCATCGAGATGTTCAGCCAGTGAGCGCGGAACGAGAGCAATACCTAACCCGGCCTGCGCCATGGCAATCGTCGTACGAAGTTGCGGTGCTGCGAACTGTGGTTCGAGCCTTACTCCTGCGTCGGCAAAAAGTGTGCTCATGCCATCAAACAATGCGGGGCCCGTCTCTCGTGGAAACAGTAAAATTTTATGGCCTCTCAACTGTTTCATCTGGATACAGGGATATTTTGCCAGTTCGTGCCCCGCCGGAATCACTGCGACAAACGGGTCGTTAAACAACACCTTGTGTTCAAAAGGCTCACTGGCGTAGCAGGGTAGCCGCATGATTGCGAGATCAAGTTGTTTGCTTTTTAACTGAGCGGCAAGCTCTGGCATTGACAGTTCCGCCGTCTGTAAATGAACCCCATTCTCTTGAATACGCCCAATCCTCTCCAATACCTTAATGCAGGTTGATGTTGACGTCGCGAACCCAATTTTAACCTGCGTATTTTCACCACGGGCAATCTGTCGGGCTTTTGCTTTAGCGCGTTCCACATCAGCAAGAATATTTACCGCATCCAAATAAAAGACTTGCCCTGCATGGGTCAGTTCTACTCCTCTAGACAAGCGCTTAAATAAGTCCACGCCAAGCTCGTGCTCTAGCTTTTTGATTTGTTGACTCAAAGGAGGTTGCGCAATCCCTAGCTGTTCAGCTGCTCGGGTAAAGTGACGAGTCTCGGCGACCGCGACAAAATACTTCAGGTAGCGAAATTCCATATATTTTCCATATCAAAATAAATCTTTTTTATATTGGATTTAGCGCCGTGTAGAAGTCAATCTAAATATACTCTTCATTGCATAACTGGTCTTACTCATGCGTGGATTTTATAACCCTCTATGTGCTTGTTCGCTTGAAGTAGCGAAAGAATTTTCTGAATACCATCACGTTACCGGAGATGGTGAGATTTATCAGACTTCGTTAATGAGTGCTTTGATCGCTGGTGTTTACGAAGGCTCGACAACCATAGAAGAACTGCTGAAACATGGGGATTTTGGTTTAGGTACGTTCAATGAATTGGATGGTGAGTTGATTGCGTTTGATAAGGAAGTTTTTCAACTCAAGTCGGATGGCTCCGCAAACCCGGCAGACCTGGCGCAAAAAACGCCCTTTGCTGTCATGACTTTTTTTAAGCCTGATATCGAGCTGCCACTGACATCGCGCATGTCACGTCATGAAGTCCATAGCCTCATAGACGACCTGGTTCCAAGCGATAACCTATTTTGCGCAGTGCGCATTGATGGCGTTTTCGATTCAGTTCGTACTCGCACCGTACCTAAACAAACACGCCCTTATCGGCCAATGCTTGAAGTGGTCAAAGAACAACCAACATTCCGCTTCACGCATAAGCAAGGCGTGGTCGCCGGCTTTCGCAGTCCTAAATATACGACTGGCATCAATGTGCCCGGCTATCACGAACACTTTATTACCGATGACCGCCAAGGAGGTGGTCATATTCAGGATTACAGCATTTCGTCAGGGTTCCTCCAGATTGGCAAAGTCTCGCGGCTAGTGATTGATACCCCAATATCGACAGACTTCCTCAACGCCAATTTGGCTCCGGAAGATATAAATACCGCCATAGAAAAGGCGGAAAAGTAACAAAGTCAGGCAAATAATAAGGACAACAAATGCAATCCAAACCTTCAAATAAAAATGGAGCTCAGTTGCTCGCTCAACAGCTAGAGTCTCTCGGCATTAAGTACATTTTCGGTATTCCCGGTGCAAAAATCGATCGACTGTTCGATGCGATTGAAGACACTAACATCCAAATGATTCCGGTACGTCACGAGGCTAACGGCGCATTTATGGCGGGCGTTATGGGAAGACTAACCGGCAAAGCAGGCGTCACAATGGTTACGTCAGGCCCTGGCTGTGGAAATCTAGTTACGGGGGTTGCAACAGCAAACTCCGAAGGCGATCCGCTGATTGCTATCGGTGGTGCGGTGAAACGAACTGACCAGCAAAAACAAACACACCAGAGCATGGATACCGTCAGTATTTTTCGCTCTATAACTAAGTTCAGTGCTGAAGTGCAGCATGTGGACGCCGCAAGCGAGATCATGGCGAACGCATTTCGTATCGCAGAGTCAGGTCGTCCTGGGGCTTGCTTTTTGAGTCTCCCCCAAGATGTTTTATCCGAGCAAACCCAAACGGACATTATTGTCCCCTCGCCTTACACACAGCCTGGTTGCGCAGACATCGCAGCAATCGAAGAAGCGGTCAGTCGAATCAGTAAAGCAAAGCGCAGTGTGGTTTTACTTGGCCTTCACGCGAGCCGCAGTCAAAACGCTGCTGCTATCGCCCGATTTCTTCAAAATACGCAGCTACCCGTTGTCGGCACTTACCAGGCCGCCGGCACGGTAGACATCAATTACTATCATCACTTTGCTGGGCGTGTCGGTTTGTTTAATAACCAACCTGGCGATGTTTTACTGCGGGACGCCGATTTAATTCTCACCATCGGCTTTAGCCCAATAGAGTATGACCCTGAGCTTTGGAACAGCCACCGCAACCCAGTGATTCACCTCGATATTGAACCAGCAGAATACCAACTTAATTATCAACCTTGTGTTGAAATCGTCGGAAACATTGCGCAGTCATTAGACAAAATGGGCAGCTATATCTCTGAATATGCTCGCCTTTCCCCAACGGCACTTTCAGTACTGGAAGAGGTAGCACTGCAACGGCAAGTGATCAAGACCTATCCCAATGTCTATAACAAGCAAGGGTTTCATCCACTGGCGCTAATTAAAGCCATGCAATCTATCATCACACCAGATACCACGCTATGCCTTGATATGGGGAGCTTCCACATCTGGATCGCTCGTTACTTAAGCTGTTTTCGAGCTCGCCAAATGCTGGTGTCTAACGGCCAACAAACAATGGGCGTTGCACTACCATGGGCCATTGGTGCCAGCCTACTAAAACCTGGTAGCAAAGTGGTATCGATATCGGGAGACGGCGGTTTTATGCAATCGAGCATGGAGTTAGAAACCGCGGTTAGACTGAACTGCAATATCGTCCATATTGTGTGGGTTGATAACGCCTACAACATGGTAGAAATGCAAGAGATCAACAAATATCAGCGCTGCTCTGGTGTGAAATTTGGACCAATTGATTTCAAGGCCTACGCCGAGTCATTTGGCGCGAAAGGCTTCGCAGTGACTAGTCAACACGAATTGCTACCGACATTGAATAAAGCCATGGACGTTGAAGGACCAGCAGTGGTGGCTATCCCAGTAGATTACAGCGACAACGACAAACTGATGTTGCCGCGCACAGAGAAAAATCAAGATCCCGTTTTTATAAGTTTCGAAGGAGAAATCGCATGAGAGGATTAAAAAATAAAGTCGCACTCGTCACTGGTTCTGCCAATGGTATTGGTTTGGCCATCGCAAAACGTTTGTATGAAGAAGGCGCAAACGTCGCTCTTGCCGATTGGAATGAAGAGCAGTTGGCAAACGCCGTTGAGGGCTTTGATAAACAGCGTGTGTCGGCACATTCCATTGATGTTTCTGATCCAGACAAAGTCGCAGCACTGATTTCTGATGTTGTTACCCGTTTCGGTAAACTGGATATTTTAGTAAACAATGCTGGCGTACATGTCCCAGGTTCCGTGATTGAAGGTAGTGTGGAAGACTGGAAGAAGATCTCTGGTGTAAACATTGATGGTGTTGTTTATTGCTCGAAGTTTGCTTTGCCTGAACTCTTAAAAACGAAAGGTTGTATGGTAAATACCGCGTCCGTTTCCGGTTTGGGTGGTGACTGGGGTGCCGCATTCTATTGCGCGAGTAAAGGCGCAGTGGTGAACCTTACCCGAGCGATGGCATTGGACCATGGTGCGGATGGGGTAAGAATTAACGCCGTATGCCCAAGTTTAGTAAAAACCAACATGACAAACGGCTGGCCGCAGGACATCCGCGATAAATTCAATGAGCGCATTGCGCTTGGCCGAGCAGCCGAACCTGAAGAAATTGCGTCTGTCGTGACTTTCTTGGCAAGTGATGACGCATCTTTCATTAATGGCGTAAACCTACCTGTAGACGGCGGTGCCACCGCATCAGATGGTCAGCCTAAAATAGTGTAAGCATTAACACTGATTGAACAGAATTTTTAACTGTAAGGTATCCACGCAAAAAAAGAGCCGAGTTTGTACTCGGCTCTTGTGTGCCTGTTCTTAAGCCTGCGACGTTGCTAAACCTGCCGACGCGCCGCCTAATAACACATGATTAAATTCCATTCGAGATTCTTGGGCTTGCTCAGACAGTTCTTGTTTCTTCTGTTGAGCCAACTCAAGCGCTTCGGTTAGTTGCTGTAGCTCTGTTTGCATATCTTCTGGTAAATGATGGTCCGAAAACCCAGATTCACAGCTGTGTTCTAAGGCAAATGCGCGAATTCTCTTACGCTTGCTCATCAGGGCCGCCATTGCTTCGCGCTCTTCTTCAGCCGCCTGTTGAGCTAAGTCTTTAAAGCGCTCAAATTTCGCCAAAGCCATTCCCTCTGTTGACCAAGGGTCAATTTCCGGCAGTTCTTCAATGTTAATGGTTGGCTCTTCGTATTCTGCTTGATGTTTAATATCTAGGCTCGCCGCTCGGACAAAGGACACCATCAACATCACCGAGATAACTAACAACGGTAAACCTCCCACGATCGCAGCGGTTTGTAATGTCGATAAACCTCCCATGAACATTAGGACGGTTGGCAGAAAAGACAAAGTAAACGCCCAGAACAAACGGTTCCAGCGCATCGGTTCTTCCGTCACATCATTTTGAACCACAGACGCAAGAATGTACGAGATAGAGTCAAACGAAGTCGCCGTAAAAATGATACACAATAGTGTAAAAACACCAATAACGATTGGCCCTAACGGTAATGTGTCTAACGTTGCAAAAATAGCCGCTGGCGCGCCTGATTCGTTGAGGATTGCAATGACATCAAGCTCACCCGTCAATTGCAACGATAAACCATAGTTACCTAAAACAATGAAGAATAAGAAACAACCTAAAGAACCGTAAAATATAGAACCTACGACCATCTGTTTGATCGTTCTTCCACGCGAGATACGCGCAACAAACAATCCCATACAAGGAGCAAAGACCAACCACCATGCCCAGTAGAAAATAGTCCAGTCTTGCGGGAAGTGTGTATCTGTAAACTCACCATAACCACCAAACGGCTCCGCCCAGGTAGCCATAACAAAGAAGTTAGACAACATACGACCAATTGAATCTAAGCCCGTTTCTAACATGAACACGGTTGGCCCAACGGCAAGTATAAAGAGTAACAAGCCCATCGCACCCCAGAAGTTAATGTTACTAAGGAATTTGATCCCCTTCTCAAGCCCTGCATACGCGGAGTAACCAAAAATAGCAGTACAGAGAAGTAATACAGCCACTTGGCTGAAGGTATTGTTTGGAAGACCGAAGATATGATGTAGACCACCATTGATAAGAGGCGCTGCTAAGCCAAGCGTAGTCGCCGCGCCACCCAACATACCAAAAATAAACAACACATCAATAAACTTGCCAATACCACCGTTTGCACGCTTTTCTCCTAATACAGGCATTAACGCACTAGAGATTTTCAAAACAGGTTGTTTGCGTACATAAAAGAAGTAAGCGATAGGCAGAGCAGGAATAAGGTAAATTGACCAAGCGATCGGTCCCCAGTGAAACAGACCATAAGTCGCGGCCCAGCGAATGGCTTCTTCACTGCCTGCTTCCAACTGAAATGGTGGTGATTGATAGTAGTATGCCCACTCGATACACCCCCAATACAGAATACTTGCGCCAATACCTCCACAAAATAGCATTGCAGCCCATGAGGCGTTACCAAATTCTGGTTGCTCGTCGGCTTCACCAAGTTTGATTTGGCCAAGATCGCTGAACACGGTGTAAATCATAAAACACATTGCTGCGATACCCAGTGCGAGGTATAACACACCAAGCTTATCGGTCATGAAAAATTTGGCCGAAGCTATCCAATCCGCACCTTGTGTGGGAAATAAAATTAAGGGTATAACGACGCTGAGTAAAAGAAAGAGTGAGCCTAAGAAGGTAGGCTTATCGATGAGAGAAAATGATTTGTCCATATTATATATCCTTATGTTTTCAAAGGACATGATCTACACTTCTCACAACTTCGCCAATTCACAACACTTATCGTTACCACAAGAATAATTGTCTTTAAAAGATGCATTATGTGACGCTGATTTTGTATTCATTATTTGATGCCATAGCGTTTAAATACGGCAACTTTTCTGCCACACCATCCAGCGCTCTCTACCTTTAAAAACCTCAACACTGTTTGCCACCACTGAGGCTTCCACAAGCTTAAACGTCGGTTCTAGATAACCCTCCAACTCCCCACTTCGCAAACAAAATGGAGGGAAGCGAGAGTGGTACTTATCATCTATAACGAAATAACCAATTAACAAACCGTCTCTTGGCAGCAATTTATCCACCATAGCAAAGTAATCTGGCCACTGGTCTCTCGGTAGTTCAGCGAGAAAGGATTGATTTTGGCGCAACATGGATGGATGCAGAACTCGCAGCCCCAGCCAATGACAGCGCTTGGCAGACGTTCAACGCCAAAGTGACATTCCCCAAAGCGGGCTACTACGAAGTTTGGGCAAAAGCGACTGATGACCAAGAGGTGGGCCAACCTTTTGCTATCGCATGGAACCCGAAAGGTTACCTCAACAACACCTTCCACCGAATCGCGCTGATTGTTAAGGGTTAAACATGAAGGGGGAATAACAGTGAAAGCAACATTCTTAAATAAGCGGGTTTTCCCGCTCTCGTTTACTTTTCTCGCGCTGTTAAGTTACTCAGCCTTAGCAAACACTGACGAGTTGATAGCCGCAGGCGAACAGCAAGCGATGGTGTGTAAAGCTTGTCACCAGTTTGAAAAATGGAGGAAGTGTTTGTGGGGCCGCCGCCTCTTTGGGGCTTAGCAGAGCGTGATATTGCCGGCTTCAATTACAGCGAAGCCATCAAACAGCATCAAGGTCAATGGGACGCAGAAAAACTGGATGCTTTTTTTGGCGTCACCACCGGAGTTTGCTCCGGGCACAAACATGGTCTTTCCCGGCGTAAAAGACCCGGGTGCGCGAGCCGCAATCATTGCATGGCTAGCAACCCAAAACCCTACGCCACCAGATTGGAATACTGTTTCATCTGAAGTGGAGGTCAAATCAGCTGGTGATGGGATATTAGCGCCAGGAGAGAATATGGAACTCGTCGCGGCAGTCTGCTCAGCCTGTCATTCGTTACACATGGTCACACAACAATGACTAAGCCATTCTGAAATACCTTTCGACCTATTATGGGGGGTAACTCCCGCCTTTAAAACTAACGCTTATTGATATTTTACATACGTATTCTTCCTATGTGAGTATCCCCTCAACAGGAATAGAGTGAAGTAACCTCTGTTATTTCACAGTATGTATCGATGAGGTTTAAAAGATTGAAGGCAGAAGAGTTTTTTGACAACCATTACCTTTCTATTTGGGTTTTTCTTGTTGGCGTGGCAGTCATTACCTTGATTATGATGGGAGGCGGCATGGCAGTAACGTTGCTGGCAATATTGATTGACCAGTCGTCTGAGCACTTAACTACTGATACTTTCTTGGCTCTAAACTTTTCTTTTGTTGGGGTCATGACTCTACTGCTTGTTATCCCAAACATGATGATTGTTAGAGGCAAACCTAAAGCGGCAGAAATCAACTTAATCAATATTTACTTTCAGTTCCTTGTTTACGCTCTTGGCCTATTCCTTCTTGAAGATGAACATAAACTTTTTTTTGTTAGTTTTGTACTTTTTCCTATTATCGGTCTCTGGCTCATGGCATCGACCAAATATCATACATTTGTGACTTACTTTTCAGCGATTAAAAAAGAACCAGACAGTTTCCGCGAATACTTTCTAAAGAATTCTCAGTGACGACTAACACTTCTGCCACACCATCCATTGTTCTCTGCCTTTAAAAACCTCAACACTGTTTGCCACCACTGAGGATTCCACAAGCTTAAACGCCGGTTCTAGATAACCCTCCAACTCCCCACTTCGCAAACAAAATGGAGGGAAGCGTGATAGGTAATTATCATCAATGACGAAAAAACCAATTAGAAAACCTCCGCTTGGCAATAATTTATCCACCATAGAGAAATATTCTGACCACATGTCTCTCGGTAGTGCTGCGAGAAAGGCCCGCTCGTAAATGACATCAAACGAGTGAGAAAAATCGGCATTAAATACATCACCCAATACGACTTTATCTTTGTAGTTACCTAACGTTGATTGCGCCATTTTTACCGCTTCTTGGCTGTAATCCATCGCGATCACGTCATGCCCATATTGAATAAAAGTGCTCAGTTCATAAGCGGCACCACACCCAGGAATAAACACTGACTGGCCTACATGAAGTGAATTGTCGAGATAGTCCTTGAGTTCTTGAGGTGTCGATTGGGCATCCCAAGGCATAGTGCCTCGGATAAACAAATCATCCCAGAATTGTGTGTTAATCATTGGTGCCTGTTTCATTTACCCGCTCCCTTATTGCGGTAGTAAAAAATAAAGGGATACGCAGCGCAATGTGGTATCCCTTTTCTAGCCTTTTGTCTGACGTTGTTAGTTTTTAATGACAACCACTTTCTACTGCACTTATGCCACCAATGAGTTAACTGCGAAGATCATTGATTAACGGCTGCTCCGCTTGGTTCGGTACAAACTGGACATTGCCTTTCAGTTTAGTGACAGACTGGAGTGTTGCTTGAATGTCCTCTGCTGATACATGCACATCATGACAACAGAAAGTAATGGCATCGTTGAAGCCATCGCGCTCAATTTTCAAGGAGCCTTTAATATCGTGACGACGACAGACTTCTTGGATCTGATGCGGATAAACAAACAGCCCTTTTACTTTCACCGCGGAGTCTGCTCGTCCCATCCAGCCCTTAATTCGTGCATTCGTGCGTGAAGAATCAGAACTTGTCTCTAGATATGCCGATAAATCTCCCGTTGCGTAGCGAATCAGCGGGAACTTCTCATCAAGCGAGGTTACAACGACTTCACCGACTTCTCCCGGTTGTACAGGAACACCATCAGGATCAACGATTTCAACAATAATATCTTCGGCAATCACTAATCCTTGTTCACCAGACACTTGATAAGCAATCAAGCCAAGCTCTGCACTTGCGTAGGCTTGAAAGACTGCAATGCCTTTTTCCTCAAACATCTGTTGCATGTCTGCTGTAACCGCTTCACCAGAGACCAGAGCTTTCTCAAAGCTAGGCTGCTCATCGTATTTCTCTTGGTACTTTTGTAGCAACGTCAGCAAATACGAAGGTGTACCAGTGTAACCATTAGGTTGAAGCTGTTTAATTGCCTCTATTTGCGCTTCGGTATTGCCTACTCCAGCCGGAAATACCGCACAGCCACAAGCCCTTGCGCCACCATCCATAATAAATCCGCCAGGAGAGAAATGGTAAGAGAGCGTGTTATGCACTAAATCACCCGCACAGAACCCAGCAGCGTGAAACGCGCGCCCCATACGCCAGAAATCGGCCTCATCCGTTTGAGCCTCATATAAAGGCCCAGGAGACTGAAAAACACGCGCCATTTGACCAATGGCAACGCTATTTAAGCCACCAAACGGCGGTTTAAGTTGCTGCTGATTAGGTACATTGAACTTACGTGTAATCGGGAACTGAGCAAGCCCTTCACGATTGTTTGCCAATGTAGGATCTAACTCAGAAAAATGCGCTGCGTAATGTTCGCTATTGGCTTTCGAATTTTCAATCAGCGCAGGCAAACGTTGAAACAGCGACTCTTCTCGCGCCTGTAGAGACAACGATTCTTTCGCATCAAATAGTTCGTTCATCCTTGCTCCTTACAACCAACGCTTACGACGTTTGTAAGATTTCAGATTCTTAAAGCTCTTGCGATCTTCATCGCCGCCGCCAAGGTAGAATTCTTTTACGTCTTCATTGTTTAGCAATTCGTGCTTGCTGCCATCTAGTACGATTTTGCCTGATTCCATGATGTAACCGTAATCGGCCGCTTGAAGAGCGAAGTTGGCATTCTGCTCAACCAAAAGCATGGTAATACCTTGCTCTTTGTTGATCTTGTTAATAATGCTGAATACTTCTTTAACTAGCAGTGGAGAAAGCCCCATAGACGGTTCGTCCAACAAAATCATCTTCGGTCGAGCCATTAATGCTCGGCCAATCGCTAACATTTGTTGCTCACCGCCAGACAAATAGCCCGCCAGGCCAGTGCGCTCTTTGAGTCGCGGGAAATAGTCAAACACCATTTCGATGTCTTGTTCAACTTCGTTGTCAGTGCGTGTATAAGCGCCTAAGCGAAGATTTTCTATTACCGTCATATCTTCAACAATTCGGCGCCCTTCCATAACTTGGAAGATGCCCGAACGGACGATCTCTTCCGGGTTTTTGTTGTCTATACGCTCGCCCATGAAGTTGATTTCGCCGCGCGTCACTTCACCATCTTCGGTTTTCAATAAACCAGAAATGGCTTTCAACGTTGTGGATTTACCCGCACCGTTGGCGCCCAGTAAGGTCACAATCTGCCCTTTTGGAACTTCTAAACTCACACCGCGAAGTACTAGTATTACTTCGTCGTAGACGACTTCAATGTTGTTCACTGAAAGCAGTATTTCTGCCGGTTCGATATTCGTTGCTAATTCAGCCATCAAACTACTCCTTGCTAGGGTGAGAGTGTTCTCTCACCCATCCTTATTTTCAGTAAGCTTTGTTATTAATAAGTCGTAGATTAGTAACCTAGCCAATCGTCACGACGTGACAATGTCACCTGAGATACTTTCTTAATATCAACTGCGCCGCCATCGTTGTTGCCCATAAAGACGTTCACGGTTGTTGTGCCTCGGTGATCTTCCGGTTTCCAGTTCGCAGGGACACAAACACCTTCTAAGCCTTGTGGTACCCAGTTGTCATGGACATACATGCCCTTCTTGATGTTTTCACCTGTGATGCCACCGTTGTCTTTCGCCCACTCCATTGCTTCTTTCATATAGAACGCAGAACAAATACCGCGAATGTAATGGTGAGTTCTGAATTCGCCCGGCTCTGATTCAGACTGCTTAGAAATCTCACGGACCAGTTTCATGCCTTCATTATCATCTCCCCAAAACGCTGTCATACCTGGGAAAACGTAATCTTTAAGGCCATCGCCTGCTGCTTCAAGCACTGGCTTATCGCCGCCCCAAATGTTTGCCATGTACTGGAACTCTGTCCCAACCGTGTTACAAGACTTCACTAGTGAGATAACCGAGCTACCGATATTAGCAATGTAACCGTAGTTGGTGCCTGACTCTTTCAGCGACAAACATTGCGCTTTGAAGTCCCCTGGTTTTAGTGACACAACGACTGGGTTTTGCACATCAAAACCAAGCTCTTTGGCGTACTCTGCACACGCTTCTTTTGGCGCATTCGGGAATGGATGGTTATCGCCAATGTGCGTAAATTTCGGCGCACCTTGATTGCCCTTAGATTCCCAATCTTCTTTCGCCCACTTAACTAGCGCACGGCACGCATCTGAGTACGACGCACCATAAAAGAAATTATAAGGCGCTGGTTTCGCGGTTTTTGGGTTTTTGCCAGTTGGGTCAGTTAAGTGACCAGAGTAAGAAGCAGAGAACACCGGCACTTTGTCTTTGGTAACAAACGAAATAAGTGCTTCGGTATCCGCCGTACCCCAACCTTGCAGCGCAACCATGTCTTTACGCGCCACCCAACGTTTATAGTTGGAAATCGCCACTGGTACTTTGTACGCCATGTCTACTGTTTCAAATTCGAGCTCGGTACCGTTAATGCCACCGTTTTGGTTAATCCAACGCAATGCGTCTCGCACGCCAGAACCATAAGGCTTGCTTACATAGGCAGTTGGTCCAGAAAAGTCGACTAATTGCCCGACAAACACAGAATCTTTTGCCCAAGTTGCGGTAGTAAACAGTGCAGATGACAGCACCAACGTTGTCGCTAAATGTCCTTTGTTCATAACTCGTTGTCCTTGTTATTGAGGTATATTCCACTTAATTCCACGTTAATATGAGAACGGATAGTGTTTCCAATATGCTCGAATCTGTTGCCAGCGATGCGATAATCCTTGAGGTTCGAAAATGAGGAACAGCATGATGACTAAACCAATCGCCATCTCTTTGAAGTAAGCCAGACCATCAGTGAAAGCGGTGGTATCACCAAACGCTGAAAGCCCCGTTACGCCAAACTCTAAAACTTCAGGCAGAAGTACGATAAATATCGTACCCATCAGCGTACCTTTGACTGAGCCTAAGCCACCAATGATGATCATGGCCAAAAACTGGATAGACATCATGATGGTGAAACCTTCTGCTGATACAAACCCTAGATAATGTCCGTAGAGTGCACCCCCGATGCCCGCATAGAATGCACACACTCCAAATGAGAGCAGACGATACTTGGTTAGGTTGATGCCCATGATCTCTGCTGACAGATAGTGATCTCGTACTGAGACAAACGCGCGACCGTCACGAGAACGGATTAAGTTTGATGCCCACATATACATGAAGATCAGCGCAAACAGAGCGATATAGAAGAAGCTTTCGTCAGTCGTAAACTCAAAGCCAAACAAATTAATTGGGTTCGCGCTTGCACCGTATGAGCCGCCACTGAACCAATCTGCGCGAGCAAAGAAGTCCTCTAGAATAAACTGCGCCGCCAACGTTGCGATAGCTAGGTATAAACCTTTAATTCGAGCCGCTGGCAGACCAAACAGCATCCCCACAATCATGGTTAAGTAACCCGCGAGCGGAATCGCAAACACGACTGGAATGTTAAACTGGTTATTTAGCCAAGCCGATGCAAAGGCGCCAAAGCCAAAGAACGCACCGTGACCTAGCGAGATTTGTCCGGTAAAACCAACCAAAATGTTTAAGCCCAATGCCGCGATACCGAGGTATGCAATCTGAATAAACAGGTTTAGGAAGTAAATATCCAAGACCAGCGGTGCTGCCAGCATGGCGATGACACCAGCAATCGCAAGGCTTCTGATGGTTTTGGTTTCAAAAATTGGCGTATCGCTTTTGTATGTGGTTCGAAAATCCCCACATGGGCGCATGCTAAGTTGAGCCATGTTATTTCTCCTTAAATACGCTCAATATCTTTGGTACCAAACAGGCCATATGGCTTGAAGGCAAGAATGATTAACAGCACATAGAATGGTGCGATGTTGTATAAGTTACCCACTTGCAGGTATTGGCTATCAAAAAACTCAGCCAAGTTTTCTAGCACCCCGATGGTAATACCACCGACAATTGCGCCGACTACCGAATCTAAGCCACCTAAAATAACGGCTGGGAAAACTTTGATACCAATAATGGATAGCGCGTCAGATACGCCGTTAACGATACCGATAACAATCCCTGCTGTTGCAGATACCATTGCCGAAATAGCCCAACTGATGGCGAACACTTTCTTGATGGAAATGCCAAGACTCTGGGCTACTTGCTGGTTGAATGCCGTTGCGCGCATTGCCAGACCCATTTTGCTGAATTTGAAGAACCAGTAGAACGCGCCCATGATGAGCATTGAGAAGATCAAGCTCAGAATGTAAGCAAACTCAACATTCAAACCTCCGATATTCACCACGTTGGTTTCGAACACTTGCGGGTACGAAACAGCCGAGACGCCGAATATCCACTTCATCAGCGCTTGGAAAAACATCGATAGACCGATGGTCACCATGATCACAGAGATAATCGGTTCACCAATCAACGGTCTGAGCACAATGGTTTGCACGGCGATACCAAAAATCATCATGAACGCGAGCGTGAGTAAAAAGCCGATAAAAAACGGTAACTGTAGGTGTACCAATGCCGCCCAACATACCCATGCGCCAATCAACAGGAACTCACCCTGAGCAAAGTTGACCACCTGGGTCGATTTGTAAATCAATACAAAGCACATGGCGACAACGCCATACAACATGCCAACGATCACGCCATTAATGACGAGTTGCAGTAATAAATCCGTATTCACTATGCGATCCTCCGTTGTTCGCTATCCACTAGTGTTGGCTCATGCTCAATAAGCGTTTCAATAACTAGCGACGTTTGAATGCGTGTTTTAGTGCCATCTTGATAAGTGATCACTGTATCGACATCGACTTTTGGATCGTCGCTGTAGATGGTTTCGATGATGTCTCCGTATTTCTCTGCAACCACACCACGGCGTACTTTACGTGTGCGAGTTAGCTCTCCATCGTCGGCATCCAACTCTTTGTAAAGTAGAATGAATTTACTGATCTTCTGTGCATCCGGTAGGGATTCGTTCACTTTTTGAACTTCTTCACGAATCGCTTGGTACACTTCTGGTTGAGCAGATAAGTTGGTGTAGTTGGTAAATGCCAAGCCGCGTTGCTCTGCCCACTTCGCGACGATCGCATAGCGAATACAGATGATGGCAGACAGCCAAGGTCGACCTTTACCTACCACCACGGCTTCTGCAATAAACGGCGAGAACTTGAGTTTGTTTTCGATAAACTGTGGCGAATAACGGTCGCCATGGCTGGTTTCCGACATATCTTTCAGACGATCAATCACCACCAAGTGACCGGAATCTTTAAAATAGCCCGCATCGCCTGTGTGCATCCAACCATCTTGAACATCTTCATCATATGCTGCTTGGTTGTTTAAGTAGCCAGTAAACATGCCTGTACTTTTCGCGATGATTTCACCAACGCCATTGCTGTCCGGGTTGATGACTTTCACATCTGCATTATCAAACGCAACACCAACGGAATCGTAATCCACATCGTCCGCTTGGTGCACAGTGTATGCGCCACACATTTCGGTCTGACCATAAAGCTGCTTAAGTGGCACACCAATAGCTTGTAGGTAACGGAAAGTATCCGGTCCCATCGCCGCACCGCCGGTTGCCGCAGATGTCAGGTTCGAAAACCCTAAACGGTCACGCAGAGCACGCAGAAGAATCCATTCAGCCAACTTAGAGCGTTTGCCCTGCTCCAGCGCTTTGTTGGCTAAGCTCATGCCCAGTTTGTACATCTTTTGCTTAAACGGTGTCGAATCCATCATTCGTGCAGACACGTCTGCCACAATGTTTTCCCACACACGTGGCGCTAACAGCACAAAGTTTGGACCGATTTCACGCAAGTCGGACATCATGGTTTCTTGTTCTTCCACAAAGTTAACGATTTGACGAGAAATCAACGCCTGACCAACCACGTAAACCTGCTCCATAATCCAAGGCAAAGGCAGAACAGAAACGTAGTTGTCGCCTGGGGAACGAGGGTCTGCACGCAAGTAAGCCGCACAGTGATCCAAGAACGTGCCACTGTGTAGCTGAGCCAATTTTGGTTTAGAAGTCGTACCCGACGTAGTACAAAGAATTGAAAGATCGCTGCCTTTGGTTTCAACAACCATATTGAGATATTTGTCTGGGTCCGCTTTATCAATCAGCTGACCTTTTTTGTAGACCTGTTCAACATCAATTAATCTTGGATCATCGTATTTACGCATTCCACGAGGATCGCAGTAAATAATGTATTCAACGCTAGGAATTTCATCACCAAGCTCAAGCAGCTTGTCGCATTGCTCTTCATCTTCGGCAATCACGACTTTTGCTTTTGCATAGTTGATAAGGTACGCCACCTCTTCGTGCATAGAATCTTGATAGATGCCCAGCGAGAAACCTTTGATCGCATGTGCCGCTAACTCGCCCCATACCCATTCAGGGCGGTTATCACCTAGCAAACCAACGACATCTTGCTCACCAATACCCAAATCTCGTAGTGCCAGTGCCATCCACTTGACGCGGTTTTCATAATCCTTCCAAGTGAACTCTCGCCATATACCAAACTCCTTTTCACGCATTGCGACTTGTTCGGGCCAGTTCTTGGCATTGTGTTGCAACACTTTTGGAAAGGTATCTAAGCGGGTTGTATCTGCCCAATCATTATGTTGCTGTGCCATTATGCACTCTCCTCTAATGTCGGTAACTCTTCGCCTAAGTACGCTTGTTTCACATGTGGGTTGGCCATCACTTCTTCAGGCTCACCCGTAGCAATGTGTTTACCGAAATCCAAAACCAAAACGCGATTAGAGATGTCCATGACCACGCCCATGTCGTGCTCAATCATGATGATCGTGATATCTAATTCTTCATTCAGATCCATGATGTAACGTGCCATGTCTTCCTTTTCTTCCAAGTTCATACCTGCCATTGGTTCATCAAGCAGCAGTAACTTAGGTTTTAAGGCAATGGCACGAGCAAGCTCTACACGCTTACGTAAGCCGTAAGATAGCGTGCCTGCAGTCGCTTTTCGGATGTGCTGGATTTCTAGAAAATCGATCACGTCTTCCACATATTTGCGGTGCGCCATCTCTTCTTTCTGCGCATTGGAGAACCAATAGAGTGGCCCCGTGACGAAGTTATTTTTCAGTAGGTGGTGTCGGCCAACCATGATGTTGTCCAGTACCGACATATGAGAAAAGAGCGCTAAGTTTTGGAAGGTTCTTCCCAGCCCTAACTCAGCTCGTTGGCTTGGTGTACGTTTAGTTACGTCATCTCCAGCGAAGATTACAGAGCCTTTGTTTGGTGTGTATCGACCAGAGATGCAATTGAGCATTGAGGTTTTACCTGCACCGTTTGGACCAATGATTGAAAAAATTTCCTTTTCATTCACATGGAAGCTCACGTCAGTTAAAGCTTTCACCCCACCAAAAGCCAATGAAATATCGTTTACCTGCAACAGAGGCGATTCCGATACCATAGTTGATCTCCCTTTCGTTATTTTAAGTGCGTTCCATTGAGCACTATTTGATCAAACCTAACTTTGATACTGGTAACCGCTTTTACACCTATGCATCAACTTTGTATTCAGTTTACGTAAACGTCAATTTAAAATCAGAATAGTGCCTGAAAGATTAAGTTGCAATCGAGTTCATCGAGAAAGATTTGAACTAACGCAAACTTTAAGTAAATAAATTGTTAATAAAAATTATTCTCAAACGCTTACATATTTGGATAGTTCGGACCACCACCACCTTCTGGCGGAATCCAGGTAATATTTTGACTTGGATCTTTGATGTCGCAGGTCTTACAGTGGATACAGTTGGCCGCATTTATTTGCAGCTCTGGCTGCTGCTCCCCCTGTACGATTTCATACACGCCAGCCGGACAATAGCGCTGTGCTGGCTCTGCATATAATTCAAGGTTCTGCTCAATAGGAATCCGCTGGTTCTCCAGTCGTAAGTGGCATGGTTGATCTTCCTCATGGAAGATATTGGATAGATAAACAGAAGAGAGGCGATCGAAACTTAACACGCCATCAGGCTTCGGATAGACAATTTCATTGCTGTTTTCCGCCAATAACAGAGACTGATGATCAGGCTTATCACAGCGGATATGCCACTTAGCTTTGCCTTTTAATACGTTATGTTCCAGCAGCGCTAAACCACCGCCCAGCCACGATCCAAAGCGGTGAATACCACTTGAGAAGTTACGTGCTTGATAAAGCTCTTCATACAGCCAAGACTGTTTGAAATGCTTTTGATAATCAGCAGTAACTGACTGACACTCAAGGGCTTCACATACTGCTTCAGCGGCAAGCATGCCAGATTTCATTGCGGTGTGTGTGCCTTTGATTTTAGCGCCGTTAAGTGTTCCTGCATCACAGCCAATTAACAAGCCACCAGCAAACTGCTGCGTGGGAAGCGAATGAAAGCCGCCCTTGGTGATCGCTCTCGCGCCATAGCTAATACGCTTCCCATTTTTGAGGTATTGCTCAATCAACGGGTGGTGTTTAAAACGTTGAAACTCATCAAATGGACTCAAGTGCGGATTCTTATAATTCAAGTCAACAATCAACCCGACGGCAACTTGGTTTCCCTCTAAATGGTAGAGATAACTGCCACCTGTAGCTTCATTTGATAACGGCCAACCTAATCCGTGCACTACTAAACCTGGCTGATGCTGCTCTGATGGGATTTCCCACAGCTCTTTAAAACCGATAGCGTAGTGTTGAGGCGTTTTCTCTTCAGCAAGATTAAATCGGTTAATCAACTGCTTACCAATATGCCCCCGTGCGCCTTCAGCAAATAAAGTAAACTTCGCTCGCAGTTCAATACCAGGTTCGAAATTTCCTTTTTGTTCACCATTTTTATCTAATCCCATATCGCCCGTGATCACGCCACAAACACGACTATCTTCATCGATGATCGCTTGACTGGCGGTAAAACCTGGGTAGACCTCCACCCCCAAGTTCTCAGCCTGCAACGCCATCCATCGGCATAGACTGCCCAAACTTATGATGTAATTACCTTTGTTATGTAACGTATTAGGCACCGCCCAAGAAGGCAGTTCATGACCATTGATGTCATTGCCTAGATAGTAGGTTTTATCTTGGTTTACTTTGGTATTGAGCGGAGCGCCTTTCTCTTCCCAGTCGGGAAAAAGCTCATCCAAACTCCGCGTTTCAAACACCGCACCCGATAAAATATGCGCTCCAACTTCAGAACCTTTTTCTACCGCGCAAACAGAGAGGTCTTGTTTTTTTTCTGCTGCTAATTGTTTGATTCGGCATGCCGCAGACAAACCTGCGGGACCAGCGCCTACAATCAGAACATCAAATTCCATGCAGTCTCTTTCCATGATTGCATTCCTTTTTCTTTGCATGTTGCCAACTTGTTAATAAACAATATATTTAAAGTTGACGCAAACGTAAAGGTAAATTAACATCATTTTAAAGACGTCATCACATCGTCTTCACTGTAAACACATAGTCTTCACTGTAAAAAGGAATCTAACGTGAAAATACTAGTGCCAATCAAAAGGGTCATTGATCCCTACGTTAAAGTTCGCGTGAAAGCGGACCATAGCGATGTTGAAACCAATAACGTCAAGATGACGATTAATCCATTTTGCGAAATAGCCGTTGAAGAAGCCGTACGACTAAAAGAGCAAGGTATTGCAGATGAAGTCATCGTTGTCAGTGCCGGCGGTAGCCAATGTCAGGAGCAACTACGTACCGCGCTTGCATTAGGTGCTGATCGCGCTATTCATGTCGATACTGAAGACAAAATAGAGCCATTAGTTGTCGCTAAGCTGCTTAAAGCTCTGGTTGAGCAAGAACAAGCACAGATTGTGATTACGGGTAAACAATCCATTGATACGGACAACAACCAAGTGGCTCAGATGCTGGCCGCCCTACTTGACTGGCCTCAAGCAACTTTCGCTTCCGACGTGAAGATTGAAGATCAAAAAGTTCAGGTCGTGAGAGAAGTGGACGGCGGCTTGATGACGGTCGCGATGAACTTACCTGCGGTGATCAGTACTGACTTACGCCTGAATGAACCGCGTTTTGCCTCTTTGCCTAATATCATGAAAGCTAAGCGCAAGCCGTTAGATACCATCACACCTGACAGTCTGGGTGTTGAAGTGGTATTTAGCCAAACCATTCAAGAAATCACACCGCCAGCGCAAAGAAAAGGTGGCATCAAGGTTGAATCTGTCTCAGAGCTTCTCGATAAGCTGCGTAACGAAGCGAAGGTGATTTCATGAAGAACTTAATCATAGCAGAGCATGACAATAACCAATTGCATGCGGACACACTCAAAGTGGTTAATGCAGCAAAACAAGTCAGCCAAGACAATGTTTTGATCGTAGTGGGCCACCAGTGTGAAGAAGTCGCTCAACAAGCTTGTCGCGTTGATGGTATATCAAACGTAATTTGTGTCGATGATGAGCAACTTAAGCATCAATTTGCCGAGAGTATCGCACCTATTGTAGTGAGTGTTGCTGAAGGTTTTGACGCAATCTGGGCTAGCTCATCATCAAAAGGGAAAGATCTTGCACCGCGAGTAGCAGCGAAGTTCGGCGTTGGGCAAATTTCCGATATTGTCCAAGTTATCGATGAAAACACTTTTATCCGCCCTATTTACGCAGGAAACGCATTTGCCAAAGTGACCACCAGCGACAAGGTTCGCGTCATCACCGTTCGCGCGTCTGCGTTTGAGCCGGTTACTTGTCACAACCAAGCTGATATTAAGCATCAGCAGGTCACTATCTCAGCTCCAATGGTTGAATTGGTTTCTGTCGATAAAACCGTGTCAGAACGTCCTGAATTAAGCGCGGCAGAGGTGGTTGTGTCAGGTGGACGCGGGGTCGGTAGCAAAGAGAACTTCGCGTTGATCGAACAAGTTGCCGATAAACTAGGTGCTGCCATTGGCGCTTCTCGCGCGGCAGTTGATGCCGGGTTTGTTGCCAACGACTTACAAGTGGGTCAAACCGGTAAAATCGTTGCACCTAAGCTTTATATAGCGGTTGGGATTTCCGGTGCCATCCAGCATCTTGCAGGAATGAAGGAATCCAAAGTGATTGTCGCGATCAACAAAGATCCAGAATCTCCTATCTTTGAAGTTGCCGACTATGGATTGGTTGGTGATTTATTTGAGGTACTACCTCAGCTTGCCGAACAACTTTAAACGATCAGATAAGGGGCGAACACCGCTATGTTCGCCCCTTTATTTTGTTTTTGGTCATATTCAAAAGAATTGAAATTAGAGGGACCTATGCCAAATTCTGCACCTATTTGGTCACCATCTGCTGAGCGCGTCAGCAATAGCAACTTATTACGGTTCATCGAAAAGGTTAATAAAGACAAAGCCGAAGGTACCGTAATCAACAATTACACGTCTCTACACCAGTGGTCCATTGAGCACAATGATGAATTTTGGCGACATACTTGGCAGTTTTGCAACGTAATCGGAGATATAGGTTCGCAAATCAAGAGCCTTGGCAGTCCCAAATGGACACAAACAGGTTCTAATCATCACCATGTAAATAGAGACACAGTATGGTTTGCTGACGCCACGCTGAACTACGCAGAGAACCTCCTATCTCAGGCTGAGCAATCACCAGAGCGTGAGTTTATTGTTTTTAGCAATGAAAGCGGTGAACACCGACAACTCACCGGTAAACAGTTGCTTGAACAAGTTTCTGCCATTCAACAATGGCTACTCAATTGTGGTGTCGGTAAAGGCGATGTCGTTGCGGGTTATTTGCCCTACCTTCCTGAAACCGTTATAGCCATGTTGGCTACTACAAGCCTTGGCGCTATTTGGACTTCAACCTCTCCTGATTTTGGTATCGATAGCGTCGTAGAGCGTTTTGGTCAGGTTAAGCCGAAAGTTCTTTTTTGCTGTGATGGCTACCAGTTCGGAGGCAAAGCTTTCGATATGACGGACAAGAACACCACTCTTAGTAGTAAGTTAAGCAGTGCCTCCGAAGAGACTACTATTAGCGTATGCCAAATCGAATATTTACAAAACGCTAAGAGAGCTACCACTTCTGACTTTGTCTCTTGGTCCGATATTACTCACCACTTTTCTCCACAATCAATTCAATATCAACCAACGCTGTTTAATGACCCATTATTCATTTTGTATTCTTCTGGTACAACAGGTCAACCTAAGTGTATTGTTCATTCCGCAGGCGGTACCTTGCTCAATCACCTCAAAGAACATCAACTGCATTGCGACATCAAATCGCAAGACAAGGTTTTCTACTACACAACATGTGGTTGGATGATGTGGAACTGGCATGTTTCCGCTCTTGCGAGTGGTGCAGCCTTAGTGATTTACGACGGTAGTCCGGTTTACCCTGATCACTCCGTCTTATGGCGATTAGCTGAAGAACATAACGTGTCGCTGTTTGGTACTTCAGCGAAATACTTAGAGGCACTGGAGCAGGCAAACTGCTCTCCAAAACTAGAACATAACCTGAAGTCACTCAAAACTCTGTGCTCAACTGGTTCGGTGCTTTACCCAGAACAATTTAATTATGTCTATCAGCACATCAAGCAGGAATTGCATCTCGCTTCTATCGCTGGCGGCACAGATATTTGCGGATGCTTTGTACTTGGAAACCCTATTTCACCAGTTTACAAAGGTGAATGCCAAGGCTCAGGGCTGGGAATCGACGCACGTGTTCTAGAGGATGATGGACATACTATTACGCAAAAACGCGGCGAACTGACTTGTAATAACTCGCTACCTAACTTCCCTATTGGCTTCTGGCACGACAACGGCGAACGTTATCACAACGCTTATTGGAGCAAGTTTACCGATATCTGGCACCATGGCGACGATGTGATGCAAACCGAACATGGCGGCTTTATTTTTTATGGCCGTAGTGACGCAACCTTAAATCCAGGCGGCGTACGCATCGGTACCGCTGAAATCTATCAGCAAGTGAACGCGTTACCCGAGGTTGAAGACTCCATCGCTGTCGGCAAGTTAAACCAGCAGTCTGAAGAAATCTGGTTACTAGTAAAACTCGCTCACAACGTCGAGTTAACCCAACAACTCACCGATTCAATTCGCCAAACATTGAAAACAAAATGTTCACCGCGCCATGTCCCACGACAAATTTTTGCTATCAGTGATATTCCTAAAACGCGCTCAGGCAAATTGGTTGAGCTAGCAGTGAAACAATTGGTAAACGGACAAGCTGTAAAAAACATTGGTGCTATTGCTAACCCAGAAGTGCTGGAAGAAATTAAAACGCTTTTCAACATAGAAGGCGCCACCGTCACTTAGAGACCCAACAAGTCTTCCCACAATACAGACGGGTATAACCTAACTATATTTTAGCTCGCTCGATAACTCCTCCCCACTTTCGTGGAAACTGAGCGAAATATGCTTCATGTACACAAAAAAGGTGAGATAATTCTATCTCACCTTTGAGCCATATGAGCTGGAGCATTAGTTTGGGGGTTAAGCTTTTATCAGTTGGCTCATATCTTCGCGAACTTGTGGCACCGTTAAACCAACGATGATTTGAAGGCTCTCTTGATTTCTAACAATATTCACCGCTCCGTGCTGTGTGAAAAATGCGTTCTCCTTTACCAGAGAGACATCTTTAACTTTAACACGCAGACGCGTCGCGCAATTAGTTAACAATTCAATGTTTTCTTTTCCACCCAAACCTTCAATAAAGGCACTAGCTTGTGACGGACTTGCGCTACTGTTATGGACCGCTTTCGCTTCTTTGTAGTCAGCTTTGGAATACAACTTACTATCTGCACCTTCACGTCCCGGAGTAAGTATGTTGTATTTTAAAATAAGCGCGCGAAACGTAACAAAGTAGACACCAGTAAACATGAGACCAATAATAATCTGAATCACGTATGTTCCTGCATGGTTACCAGCCAAAGGCAACCAGTTTTGGAAAATGAAGTCTATCAAGCCAGTCTGAAAGTTACCGGAAACACCAAACATAAAGGCGATCGTTGCCATTGTCGCAGATAACAACGCATGCAAAGCAAACAGCGCAGGTGCGATAAATAAGAATGTAAACTCTATTGGTTCGGTGATCCCTGTAAGAATTGCTGTGATTGCGGCTCCGAGCACTAACCCCATCACCATCTTTTTATTTTCTTTTTTCGCAACTGAATAGAGTGCTAGTGCGATACCCGTACAACCAAACACTTTACCCATTCCCGTCAACATCAAACCACCCTGAGGAAATTGTGTCGTTAAACTTTCCGAGCTCTGGGCGAATGTCTGTATATTTTGAATCCAATAGGCAACCGTTCCGCCATCGACTGCAACTGGCCCATAAAAAACGGGACCATATACGAAATGATGCAACCCCGTTGGTATCATGATTCGCTCTAAAAACGTAAATAGCCATACCCCTAACGATCCAGCAGAAACCAAAAATGATTGCAGATTGTTAATACCATGCTGAATACTTGGCCAAGTCAAACAAGTTAGAATTGCCATCACGACCATAATGGGGAAACTAATGATCACAACCAATGGCGTTCCGCCAAATACAGCCGCCCAATCCGGTAGCTTTTTATCAAAGAATCGGTTGTGAACCCAAACAGAGAGACTTGCAATTAAAATGGCACCTAGCAAGTTGGTATCAAGCGTTAGAATGCCACCAACTTCAGTCAAACCTCGCTCACCTTCCGTATAGTTCACGCCCAGTTCTGGTCCCCAAAATTGAAGGATTCCACCAATAACGTAGTTAAACGTAATGTAGGAAACGAGTGTTGCAAGTACAGCGCGACCAGATGCTTTTTTAGCTAAAGCGATAGGTAACCCAACGGCAAAAATAAGTGCCATATTTTTAAATACAGCGAGAGATGCCTGTAAAATGATCGTCGAGACTTTAACCCAAGCACTCCCCTCTAGTGCCCAAGGAAACACTTCTTGATTTAACAGCACAACAGAGAAACCCAATAACATGCCCGCTGCTGGAAATAATAGAACGGGAACAAACATCGCGGCTCCGAACCTTTGAATAATGTCTTTCATATAAACCTCTTGTTTCATTCACGGAGCCTACAAGTAGGCCCCGAACGTCCAGTTGTTATTGAAAAAATTGAGGAAGGTAGGCTTTATTTTCTTCTAGTAATTGTTTTGTTATTTCTTTAGCTTTTGGCACATTAACCACGGTACGGTTAAGTGTGAGTGCATTAATCAGCTTTTGCTGACTTCCTTCGTACCAAGCATCCACGACTAATTTCTCGTAACCAAGTTGGCTTTCAATCATGGCTTTTTGGAAGGTTGGGATTTTTCCTACAGTAAAAGCTTTCGGTCCATCACTAGTTAGCGCAGCTGGAACTTCTACCATGGCGTCATTTTGTAAATTTGTAATAGCACCATTATTCGGTACGATGACGAGATACACATCGCTCAAGTTGTAGGCAAGCGAAGCCGCAACTCTCACCATGTATCGACCATGGATATCGGCATGCAGTGTTTCGTGCTTCGTGGTGCCCGCTTCAATTATTCTTGCGTTCAATTCGAACACTCGTTTCTCACGGCCGTTAATTACCTGCCTTGCGCGGGTATTGTTGATATCCTCTTTCGCCACCATTTTTTCAGGGTACAAATAGTACTGAAGATACGTATTCGGCAAAAACTCTGGATTATCAGCAAGCATTGTTCTCATGTTTTTGAATGTGGCTTGCCACGATGGGTCATCCGCTATTTCCGCATCAACCGCACTGATCCCTTCTTTTAGGATGATATTTTTAATTTTGTCCGTTAAGTCTTCACCCTGTTTGTTACGAATTTTGGTAAACCAGCCATAGTGATTAAGCCCAAAATATTCAGGAACGAAGTCCCAAATTTCACATCCTAACAATTGCGCATAGCTGACCATAATCGCTGCTGGCATATCACAGATATTTAGAATTCGCTTATCATGCGGAAATTCACGATTTAAAGCTTCAGCGACAATTGCCGCCGGGTTGGTGTAATTAAGAATCCACGCATCTGGACACGTTTGTCGGATCTCGTTCACTAGCTGGATCATGTCGCCGATAGAGCGAAGTCCATATGCCATTCCTCCCGCGCCACATGTCTCTTGCCCAACACAAGAGTTGGATAGCGGGATTTGTTCATCGCGCTCGCGCATGGCCAACCCACCAGTGCGGATCTGGATAAAGAAAAAGTCCGAATCTGCGAATGCGACAGATTTATCCGTTGTATAAACAAACTCTTCAACTTCTGGATAGTGTTCTCGCAATAGAATTTCAGTAGCTAATGCATTCGATTCTTGGCGTTTCTCATCTATGTCGTAAAACACGACTTTTGCGAGTGGAAAGTTATCTTTTTCGGCAATAAGGCTGTTCATCATACCAAGTGTGTATGTACTGCCAGCACCAACAATCGTTAATTTTTGACGTTTCATTTCGCTACCTCAAATGTTTATCCTGAAAATGTATAAAATAAGTATTAATACTTTTATGATACATTTAAAGTGTAAGCACAAAGATACGAGATAAAAATCACACAAAGATTCTAAGGAAAAGTATTAACTACATCTCAGATCACATTCTTGCTATCATGATCCAAGACTTAGCGAGGTATTATGAAACCCAAATACATAGACATTGCGGAACGATTAGAAAAAAAGATCAAAGATGGGGAACTACAACCTAAATCGATGCTTCCAAAAGAGAGTGATTTGCAAGAAGAGTTTTCCGTAAGCCGCGTAACCATCAGAAAAAGCTTACAAATTCTGGTCGACAATAATTTAATTAGTCGGACAAGAGGTAGTGGAACTTATGTAAACGATCTAAAAGCCCAACATGATGCCTTACATTTGCTGGGTTTTATCGAGGAAGTCAGTAAACAGGGGAAAACGCCTAGCTCTCAAGTCATAAAGTTCGAACTTAAAAAGCCGAATGAGCAGGTTGCTAAGCAGTTAAATCTCTCGCCCAATGATGATACATATGAAATACATAGACTCAGATGTATTAATGATGAGCCTGAAATTTACGAAGTCACTCATATGCCAGCAATGTTATTTCCAGACTTGAGCATAGCCATAATGAATGGTTCTAAATATGAGTACATTGAAAATAGCAAAGGATTGAAAATTGCGAAAAGCTGTCAGTCTGTCAAACCGTATTTGTTAGATGCAGAGACGGCCTCATACCTGAATGAATCAGAAGCTTCCCCTATTCTAAAAGTTGAGTCCACTGGTTACCTAGAAGATGGTCGTGCATTTGAATATACCGTCAATTACTTCCGACTTCATCAATACAGCTTCGAGTTTATTTCGACTAGGGCGTAGTACTATTCGACGCTAATGGTTAATCATTGCGCCAAATCTTATATCCGACCTCTCGCATTGCTCTGCCGAGCAGGTGGGAGGCGACTGGCGCAGTGAGAACGATAAACAACATCGTACCGATAACCCGAGAGATCACGGTAACTTCAGGGAGTGAGAAAGCGACCGCTAATAACAAGCAGCTCACTCCGACAGTTCCAGCTTTGGTAGCTGCATGCATTCGGGTATACAAACCAGGAAGCCTCAGGACACCTAGACTTGCAACCAAGGTCAACAATGTTCCTAAGCATAAAAATAGTCCAATCAACACGTCCATTATTCTTTCTCCTTTCTTTTAACGATCAAACGTGCAAATGCGATCGTGCCGAGAAATGCAACCAAACCTAATGTAATGGCGATATCTAACAGAGCGTCCTCACCGCTGTCTAAGGTGTAAACCGTAATAAATCCGATAGTGATAAATGAAATCAGATCTAACGCCACCACTCGATCAGCTAGCGTTGGTCCTAGAATTAAACGAGCAAAAGCCATAACAAAGCTGAGTAGTAGCCCAGAATAGGCAAAAGTGACCGTTATTTGCAGCCAACTATCCACGCGTCACCTCCAAAATTCGATGCTCTAACCCATCTTTAATTCCGCGAATAACCTCTTCATGTTCAGGTGCAAACATGGCATGAACGATAAGATACTTTTTATCAGCCGTAACATCCAAACTAAGCGTGCCCGGTGTTAAAGAAACCATGTTCGCCAGTAATGTGATTTCTAGATCAGAATCGACCTCCAGAGGGACATAAACGATATCAGGCTGACTCAAATGAGTAGGTGTCACAACGTCCCACACCACTTTCGCAACCGATATAACCATTTCATAAGCGAAGTACACCAATAACTTCAATGCAGATGCAAAACGTTGAAAATAGCTCGTTTTCAATCCAAATGGTTGACTCAACCTTAAAGCAAAAAAGCCGACCGTAAATCCGACAACAAAATTCAGACTCGAATAGCTGCCATTAAGCATCATCCACGCTAACGCTAAGAAAAAATTGAGGAATAGATAGATCATGCATTTCCTCCTAACACCACTCTGATGTATTCAGTCGGATTTAACAGTTGTTCTGCAGCTTGAACGGAAAATTGATAAAAAGGCTCCGCCACTAAGCCAATGATTAGCGTCAACGTTGTCAATACAATAATTGGAACGCAGTACAACCAATGTACTTTGGCCTGCAGAGTCTGTTCTGGCTTCTCTCTAAATGGCTTTTTCCAAAATGCCTCACTCCAAATTTTCGTCATCGAGTAGACAGTAAGCAACCCCACCAATAACGCGGTACCTGCTAACCAGTAATACTCAGCCTGTATGCTCGACTTGATGACCAATAGCTTTCCCCAGAAACCCGATAGCGGTGGGAAACCGGCCAGAGAAAACGCAGGGACAAGAAACAAGAACGCTAACCAAGGCATAGCTTTGTATACCCCACCCAAATGTTCAAGTTGACTAGAGCCATATTTGCGCTCGATGAATCCACCTATTAAGAACAAATTCGCTTTTACAATGATGTGATGAACAATGTAGAAAATGGCACCGGCTAAAGCTAAGGGAGTGTAAATAGCCAACCCCATGATCATATAGCCTATTTGGCTAATAATATGAAAAGAAAGAATTTTCTTAATGTCGAATTGGCTAGCCGCTCCTAAAACGCCCGTTAACATGGTTAGCCCTGCGACCCAAATTAACGTCGGTTGCCAACCACTCTCGGCGAGCGGAAATACCAAGGTAAAGACTCTTATCAACGCGTATACACCGACTTTAGTAAGCAACGCGGCAAACAGTGCCACCACACCGCTTGGTAACGTGTGATAAGAAGCTGGCAACCAAGCAAATAAAGGAAAGAGTGCCGCTTTAATAGAAAAGGCAAACAAAAATAGCGCGGACAGCATCATGTTGATGCTCAATTCATTTTCCCCTACTTTGGTGTAGAGATCGGCCAGGTTCAAGGTGCCCGTTGCGCCATACAACAAGCCGATAGCAAGCAAAAATACCAGCGTCGAAATCAGGTTCAACATCACGTACTTTACTGCACCATCAACTTGAGTTTTCGTTGCATCTAACACCATTAAACCAAATGATGAAATGAGCATGACCTCAAACCAAACATACAGATTAAAAATATCTCCAGTCAGGAAAGCGCCATAAACGCCAGCAAGCAACATGTGCATTAACGCATGGTAATTGCTATAGGAGGGCTTTCGGTGAAGGTCCGCCATCGCGTAGAAAACACATATCGCACCAATCACCGCCGTTATCATCACCATAGCAACGCTGAGATAATCTGCGACAAACACGATACCAAATGGCGCACTCCACTGACCAAAAGCAACGGCTTGAATACCATTATTTATGATGTTTGCTGTGAGAAAACCCGCAACCAAAAGGTTCGAAATCGCACTTACACCGCTCAACCACTCAACACTTTTTGTTGAGCGACGGACGAAGAAGATAGTCAACGCCGTACTCAGCGAGAGAACAACCGGTAACGTAAGCAAAATCGAACTCATTGACCCTCCTCAGAACGTTGCATTTCATCGACGTTTGCAGTTCCAGTGTCTTTATAAGCTCGATAGAACAGCATTAAAGCAAAAATAAGTAGTCCAAAACCGATGACTATCGCAGTTAAGATAAGCGCTTGAGGTAAAGGATTTGCCGCGCTATCTGGTGGTAAAAGAGCATTATCGCCAATCAATGGCGGCTCTCCGGGCGTCAGCCTTCCAGCGGTAAAAATAGCAAGGTTAACCGCACTACTGAGTAACATGATGCCGAACAAAAGGCGCAAGATATGCTTTTCAAGCATTAAATAAACACCTGCTGCGACAAATACTCCAACGACAACACTCCAAACTACTTCCATCACTCTAGCTCCTCATTAATACGAAGCAGCATACCCATTACGCCACCTATAACGGCAAGGTAAACACCAACATCAAAAACCAATGGCGTCCCTAGTGGTATCACGTCTTTCCACCACAGTCCGGTCAAAAACGGTTTATCAAACGCAAAGCTCAAAGCACCAGAAACTAAGCTCAATGCGATGCCAGATAACGCAATGAGAAATGGTTTGAAATACAACCTAGAACGAACGTATTTCGGTGATTCCGCGAACATGAGAAGTGATAAGCCAATAACGGCAATCAACGCACCAATAAAGCCACCACCCGGTTCATTATGACCACGTAACAACAGATACACTGAAAATACGAGCATGAGTGCCGAAACGATGTGTGCCGTGGTTGCAAAAATTAATGATTGGATACGATTTTGCTTTTTCGCTCTTGTCTTAAGCAAACTCACTGCCGCAATCCCAGCAATAACAACGACGACAACTTCTCCCAATGTATCAAATGCGCGAAAGTCGACCAGAATAACGTTAACAATGTTTCGCCCATGTCCACCCGGGACACTGTTTTCTGCAAAGAAATCTGACACCGAAGAGTCCATCGGCTGAGACGTGATTCCTAACAAAAGTAAAGTAACCGAAACTCCTATCACACCTGCTATGCAAATATTCGCTACTTTACGTCTTATTGAATGCTTGGGCACGGTGGTTAGACGTGGCATATGACGCATTAACAATGCAAGAAAGACCACCATTAATGTTTCCACTAACAGTAAAGTCTTCGCAACGTCCGGGGCGCTATAAATCATAAAAACAAGCGTGGTCATGAAGCCAATCATACCAAGCGCAGAAATCGCAAGAAGTCTTGCGTGGGACAACGTACATACGAGCGCAGCACCAATCAACAATAAGGCAATACCAATCTCATAGAAAGTGACACTTGAAAGTTCGCCAACCAAAGGCAGAGGAATAAGCGCTACCTGACTCAGTAACGCAACGGCAAGTACCGTGAAAAATAATAGGACATAGCGACTCAATTTCTTTTGCTGTAACCGCGCCGTTTGCCACTTCGCCACTGTCATCATGACATCTAATAGTCGTTCAAAAATATTCTCCGCTTTGGGGACGAATAGATGTAGCCGCTGAAAAAATGCAGACACAGTAGGATAAACACGGTACACCACATACCCCAACGCTAGCGTAATAACGCTTAACACTAACGGTACATTCACGCCATGCCATAGTGATGTCTCTTTAAGAGTTGCTGTGGGCAGAATGTCAGCAGAGCCCGGAAAAATAATATTGCGATCTAACCAATTCAAACCGAATAACGGAACTAGGAGGCTGCCAACTGCCAAGAGCAAAGGCGAGATCCACATGGCTTTTTTTGTCTCAACTGGCTTAGTTTCAATCGGCGCGAGATCACGGCGAGCAAAGAATGGTCTCGCAATAAGCATAATGGTTAGCGCGACCATCAGTATATTCACGATTAAAAGTACAAAGGCGATCCTGTTATTGAGCTCTACTGCGGACTTGTACATGTATTCTTTGCTCAAAAAGCCTAACAACGGCGGGAACCCCGCTTTAGACAATGCAGCCAAACTCCCCGCAACCATGCTGATGACGAGAACTGACTTCAGGCCGTACAATTGATCAATATCTCGTGTTCCTGTCGCTTTGTCGATATTACCCACCACCATAAACAGCGCAGCTTTATAGAAAGAGTGAGCGAGAATAAACATCAATACTGCACTAACGGCCAAATCTGTGCCCATACCTAGTAATAATGTTAATTTACCCAAAGCAACATTCGTGCTGTAGGCTAGCATCAGCTTCAAGTCAGTTTGTTTTAATGCGACAAATGTGCACCAAATGGCCGTGATACTCCCAGTGATGACTAAAGCATAAAACCAGATCTCGCTGTGGGCATAAACTGGCGATAAACGTGCTAATAGGTAAATGCCTGCCTTTACCATTGTTGCCGAGTGTAAATACGCACTGACCGGAGTGGGAGCTGCCATCGCGTTAGGTAGCCAAAAATGAAACGGGAATTGCGCAGATTTAGTAAATGCACCGAGTAGTATGAGCACTAGAGATGGGATAAACCATTCATGCTGCGCAATAGTGTCTGCCTGCTCGATAATGGTATTTAGCTCATAACTCCCTGCCATTGCTCCCAGCAAGATAAGACCAGCTAGCAACGCTAGTCCACCAGCACCAGTAACAATCAGCGACTGCAAGGCGTTTTTCCGAGACGTTTTATTTTCGTGATTAAACCCGATCAGTAAATAAGAAGTGATGGTGGTGAGTTCCCAGAAAACAAATAACAACAGAATGTTATCGCTCATCACAATCCCTAGCATGGCAAGCATGAATAGGGTTAGATACAAATGAAAGGAAAACCGGCTATCACTTTCTCGTAAATAAGCCAAAGCGTAGATTTGAATCAGTGCGCCAATCCCACTGATCAGTCCCGCAAAAAGAAATGAAAGACCATCTAATCTAAAGCTAAGGTTGATATCGAGGCTTGGTATCCATTCCGCATTCCAGCTCACGCCTGCAGGAGTATAGATATAGAAGAGAAAAGAGAAGATTAAAACTGGCAGCGCAGGGAAAATCAGTAAGACCAACTGATTATCTAGGTTTTTCGGCAGGTTTTCTTTACCCGTTATGTTATTCAACATCGCAGCCCATTCGTTATTATAAGAAGGTACGCCCTATTCGGCGCAAATGACAAACTCCACTGTATTGTTTTAACCCAAGCGCTTCAAAAACGATCATGAAACCAAGGGAAAAGTAGCAAACAGTAATCACTGAGTGCTACTTAGAGGAACGCCGATACAAACCGCTATTTGCTGTCTGCTACGGCATAAGAACGTAGGTCACTACTTACGTGTTCTTGGCTGAATGTATATGGATTATCGTCATCAGTTAACTCGAATGCATCGTAGGTGCAGTCACCGATATCATTTCTCGGACAAACATAAACATTCGAACGTTCTATCATTTCTGTGTGGCATTTCGGGCATAGGTTTTTCATGTCACTCTCCTCTGATAACTTATTGATACATTGATAATTCCATGTTCTAGAGATCCATCTCCCTCCTTTACCTAAAACATCACTTAAACCCAACTTTGTTACACCCCAATTACTGAATCGGTGAGACAAAGCCATCGGGCTTAAGAGCGACCAAACTACAGTTAATCGATTGCAAAATATTTTCAGCCGTATTACCAATGACATAGCCAGATATACCAGTTCTCGCTAAGGTTCCCATTACCAGCACGTCTACCTCAATACTCTCTACGTAATCTGGAATCTTTTCGTCGGGTTTTCCATGCAGGTGGTGAATCACAATTTCACCTGTAATCCCAGACTCCTCCAACAGCTGTTGCAGAGCTTGTTTATGATCGGCTTTTGCTTTGTCGAGTTCATGTTTCAACTCAGCATCATCGACTTGAATCCAAGCGTTACCATTAAGGTAGTTTTCTAAGTAATACTCCCAGCAAGAAATCACGTGTAAACGACTATCGCAGGTGTCGGCTATCGAACGCGATAATTCGAGTAAACGCACGGCTAATGAGTGCTGTTCATCGCTTGCCGTTAATGGGTCGATAGCCACAGCAACACGGCGCTTATCTCTTGGCTTATCAATTGGTCGGTGCAACCAAAGCGGACAAGGGCATTTTCGTAACAGAGTCATATCAATAGCTTTGAAACCCTCAGCACCTTCACCGAGCGGTTCAGCTTCTTTGATGATGAGATCTTTGTTATCAGCTAATGCTTCTTGAATAATACAGACAGCGGGCTTTTCACTGCTTTTCACAGTAAGAGGAAATGCGAGATCCTCTTCAGAGAGTCCCAGCTTCTGTCTGTATTCGTGAATACTTTGTTTGAGGGAGTCTTGCAGCGATTGCTCATAACTTTGCTGATACTGGATCATGTCTGTTGGGAAATCAGGACACGCTATTAGCCCTGAGACAGGCACTTTGTTGCTAGATGCAATCCTCATCGCTTGTTCGAGGGCGTCACTATGGCCTGGCAATCCTTGTGTTGCAAAAAGTATGTTTGCGAATCGTTTCATACACACCTCCTTGTTTGGTTAAATATTAACCATCCACAAAGTATAATACCTAACGGATAATTGTAACGGCTTGTGACGTTGATGAAATCAATTCTCATTAAGAGACGGATATTGCTTCATTTTGTTTTACGTCACACTCTCCTTTCTTCACAACTATCGCCTTCGACCTAAATAAATTCCGCTACCTAAAATTGAGACCAAATAAAAACCCAAATTACTCAAAGTTTTTTCTCACCTTGAGTAACTTGGGTATAAGCAATAACACACTTAGTGTCCGGATTTAAATGGATGACCTAAATTTTCACGCAACTTAGTTTAAAGATGCCATCTCAATCACGAATCGATATGCAAAGTTTTACGGCTTTAGTGACCTAAAATCGCCGTAACTCAATGTTAAGGTTGTTGTTTTGTCGGTGCCAAAGCAATTTCACGAACACATACACCTTGCGGTTGCTGATAAGCAAACAGCACTGCTCGTGCAATGTCGTCTGCTGCCAACACGCCGCCCATATCCACCTTCCAGGCGTCATAACCATCTTTAATATCTTGAGACGTTGTATGTGAAAGTAATTCCGTTTCCACTGCACCAGGTGCAATCGTCGTAACGCGAACATTCGATGACGCAACTTCTTCACGTACGTTTTCAGAAATAGCATGAACCGCAAATTTGGTACCGCAATAAGCAGCATGATCAGGGAATGTTTTCTTGCCCGCGATAGAGCTGATGTTAATGATCGTACCACTGTTACGTGCTTTCATAGGTGCTAGGACGGACTGCATGCCATTGAGCAAACCAATTACGTTCACATCAAACATGCGCTTCCACTCCGATGCTTCCTGAGTATCTATCTGACCTAGAAGCATAACGCCTGCGTTATTTACAAGTGCATCTACCGGACCATACAACGCTTCAGCTTTCTCAATTGCAGCCTCAAAAGAAGCTTTGTCGGTCACATCTACCTTTTCACAAAGCGTATTTGGTAAGTTTAATGCTTCCAAACGTTCTACACGTCTTGCTAACAAAAGAAGAGCATGGCCCTGTTCACTGAAGTGACGTGCAATCGCTTCACCAATGCCTGAACTAGCGCCTGTAATAACAATTAACTTTTTCATTTTGAATCCTTAATCGAACGGTTTACATCAGTGGCGGTAAGTTTAAGAAAACTTTGTTTGTTGATATATACCGACCTAGTTGAAACACTGTTGTTATACTGCAACAATACTTTTTTGAATTATGAAGAAATCATCATGCAAACACACATCAACCTTGCGGATATTCGCTCTTTCGTCCTAATCGCTCAACTAGGAAACTTCACGAAAGCAGCAGAGCAACTTGGCGTTTCTCGCTCACACGTTTCACGTCAAATAACAAATCTGGAGCAACAGATTGGTGTCACTTTGCTACAAAGGACCACTCGAACACTGAACCTCACCGAAGCAGGCAAGGTTCTGTATAAACAGTGTGAAACTGCCCTTCACAATATTGATCAAGCTGTTATGGCAGTGGTTGATGATGTAGAAGACTTAAGAGGTGACATTCGTATCAACTGTGTGGGGGGCTATTTAGGAGAAGACGTTGTCGCAGATATCGTTGCTCAGTTTCTAATCCAACACCCACAAGTGAGCATTAACTTAGATTTTAGTAGCCATCGTGTCGATTTAATCGCGGATGAATTCGATATCGCTTTTCGAATGGGAAAGTTAGACGACTCCAACTTTATCGCTCGCAAACTGATCGATGTGGAAATGGGGACATACGCAAGCCCAAACTATTTAGAAACATATGGCTATCCTTCGCATCCAAAGGACTTAGAAAAACACGTTTGTTTGACAGGTAGTGTGACACGGTGGGCATTTGAGAACACGAATACAAAGCAGTCAACGGAACACCAGATACGTGGACAGTTACGATGTAAGAGTGGCAGAGTAATGATAAAAGCAGCCTTGGCGGGAAATGGCATCATCCGTGTGCCAGCACTTTATTGTCAACAAGAACTCCAGACAGGCAAGCTAAAAGAAGTGTTTACCAATTGGAGCATTCCGAGTGTGGAGTTTTCACTCCTTTATCATCACGACCGACATCAACCAAAACGCATCCGAGCCTTTGTTGATTTTACCACGCAATACTTTCGCAAACTGCAGAGTAAAGACAAGTAACCTGCACGTTGGTACCTGTCTATGTATGCTTTATAGGCTGAGCCTGTGAACCTGGGGGTTGTTCTAGAAAGAGTGTGAGCATTTTGACTCTTAAGGCTTGGTTTTCATAAACGTCAGAGGTGTTTGTCCAGTTTGCTTTTTGAAAAATGCAATAAATGCACTGTCTGACGAAAACTCCAGCCAATCGGCAACTGCGCTGACTGGCATGCCCGTTGATAACAATTCAACTGCTTTTAAAAGCCTCCACTGTTGCCGCCAATCTTGATAATTCATACCCGTTTCCGACTTAAATAATCGTGTTACCGTCTTGGTGCTTGCCCCAACTTTGCTTGCAAGAGTAGTAAGCGAAGGAGCTAGAAATGAAGGTTCAACCAACTCTCGACGAAACGTTGTTAAGCGCCGATGCGATGGCAAAGGCAACTGAAACGAATAACGTTTCGCAGCATAAAACTCCTCCCAAAAAAGCGCCGTCGTATTTACCATCTCGCTGCTAGGCTTATCCCACTCCCAAAATGACATTTTATCAATAAGAGCTTGGAGTAAATTATTCACTTCTATCATCGCGATCTTACTCGGACAGGCAAACTCCTCACAATCAAAATACAAAGATCGATACGCCACCACATTCGTCATTAGTGCACGATGCGGCGTATTAGGTGGGATCCAAACCGCCTTTGTCGGTGGCAAAATACAAATCGAGTCTTCCAGAGCAAAACTCATACAACCTTGAGGTGCGTACAATAACTGCCCTTTCTTGTGCATATGCATACCTGAGTCGTGCTTGCCAATATCCGCAGCAATTCCCACTACATAATTAGTAATCTTGTCTGCATCAAATTGTGTTTTTTCGTTAATAAGCGCCATTTTGTCCGAATATTGATGTATTTGGTTTTTATGTTGTTATTAGATCAATCATAGCCTCATTTATACTGCCCGCCAACTTCATTAACGATGGGTAACAATATGAATACTAAGCCCTCTTTATGGCTCATGCTGGTTATGTTGATGTTTCCGCAAATTGTAGAAACCATCTATAGCCCAGCGTTGAGCTCAATCGCTCTATCATTTGATGTAAACCACGCACAAGCAGCCCAAACATTGTCGATTTACTTCCTAGCTTTTGCCATTGGCGTTGTAGTTTGGGGAGTTCTCGCAGATAAACTGGGAAGAAGGCCCACCATGCTTATTGGGCTCTTTATCTATGGCTGCGCATCTTTACTCGCAACTCAAACCGAAAGCTTTGCTGTTGTCATGGCCGCGCGAGCCCTAAGCGCATTTGGTATCGCGGTAGGATCCGTTGTCACACAGACCATGCTTCGTGACGCGTTTGACGGTCAAGAACTGAGTAAAGTCTTTAGCTTAATGGGGATGGGTATATCAATCAGCCCGGTAGTTGGCATGCTATTAGGCGGGCAGCTTACAGCGCTTGGTGGATACCGTTATGTGTTTTTTGCCTTGTTTTTAATCGCGTTAGTATTGCTCGCTTATAACGTTATTAAGCTTCCTGAAACACAGAAGGAACAGACACCAGTGCGGTTGCATCAACTTAGCTGGAAAATGGTAAGAGACGCGCGAATTTGGCGCTCAGGATTACTGGTTGCTTTGTATAACATTGCTCTATTTTCTTATTACCAGCTTGGCGCATTTACTTTCTCAGCACTTGGGTATAACTCCGAACAATTTGGATACAGTGGCATGGTACTGGGATTAGGCACTCTGCTTGGGAGTTATTTAAACAAATCCCTAGTGTCTAAAAATGTTCGAAAAAGCCAACTACTTTGGCTCTCAGCAGTATTGCTTAGTTTGGGATCAGTCGGTGTGTTGATTCTGAGCCAATCAATCTGGTTTGTTGCTCCAATGGTGTTAGTCGTCATGTCTTATGGGATTGCGATACCCAATATACTCAGTGACGCACTCGTTGATTATAAACAACAGGTAGGTAGCGCAGGCGCTTTATTTGGGCTCATGTACTACATCATGATCGGGACGGGATTAGCGATGGCTGGAACAGCACAAAACTTAGGTGTCGTTCTATTAGCATGTAGCTGTTTAGCGATTTTATTAGCGTTTTCTAAAAGGCAAGTTCATACCAACTTGTGACCAGATACTACGCATTGCTTGCCTAATCTTCCGAAGATTGGTCTACATCTTTTCTAACGGTTAACTAAAACGTAAATAAAAAGCGCCTGTCGGCGCTTTAATTATCCATAGATCTTATTGCCATGTTGGCTCGCCAAACTCTTCACAACGTTGATTGTCGTAATTTTCAATGCGCCCGCGTTTACCTACAAACTGAACCTGAACAACCATTCCAGCTTCAACATATTCACTGAAATAATCGCAAGAAACACGAAAACTAGTATCGCGTATAACAATTGGTACCCATTCATAGCCGCCGCTGCGTGGTAAGTAAGACTTGAAGGTAATGACCCCGTCATCTGAAACGTTGATTTCTTCATCATATTCATTCAACTTATAAAAACGTTGTCCATCAAACTCTGTCTTTGCTTTTTCAATTATTTCCTTCGTTGCTGTCGATTGCATCGGCGTATTTGAGACCAGTTGACACCCAACAACAGATGTCAATACGGACAAAGCCAAAGCGAGTTTAGTTATTTTATTCATTTACCTAACCACTGTTGAATTATTCAACACTTACCATTTTAAAAGGAGGGAGACCATACTTTATTTTAAAGAAAATAAAAAGCGCCTTTCGGCGCTTTTTATCTGAACATTTCTTATCCAAACGTCTCGAGTAGATTTTCTAGAAAAGCTAACTTTTTATTACAATGAATTTTATTTAGGCTCTCACCGGGGCTTTGTTGCGTAATTCGATGGAACTAAATCAAGAAGCTACGATCTGAGCGGTTACGCCCATCAATCGTCGTAGC